>DVIX01000072.1 GCA_018710935.1 Candidatus Avirikenella pullistercoris
CAGCATCAATAGCAAAGTTTTATGTTTCGCATTCGGATTGGTGGCCGAAATAGAAAGAAATTTAATTTCCCTGCGTACCAAAGAAGCCCTTGCCCTGAGAAAAGCGGAAGGAGTAATCCTCGGACGCAGAAAAGGCTCTTGTACAAAAATGAAGATATTAAAAAACAATCGGCAAATAATTATTCAAATGTTGGAAGAAGATAAATCAATCACGGAAATCTGCAAACGTTTCGATTTATCGAGAGATACTTTTACAAAATTCCGCAAAATGCACCCTTCCGTCCAAATCGCCTTAGACGAAAAAGAAAAAAGACGGACAGAAACATTCAAAAAAGAACAGGAGCAGGAACAAGGACAACAGGAATAAAAATGGTAATCCACCCGCCTATTTAAATTAAAAGATTACCGAAAATCTACGATACGATTTTTCCGGTAGTCTTTTCCGACAAAATCGGGTACTTTATACAATCTTTCACAACATCTTAATTCGTAGGTTTGTAAACGGCACGGATATGCAATACAGCCGTACGCGGAGCACGCCCACCCGTACTGTTATGCCCTAAATTCACATCAAAACTTTCATCCGCTCCATAACCGCTATTGTAATATTTTATCACTCCGTTTTCCAGATAGGCTTTTGTCGCACGGGCAAAACCTGTAGCCTCGCTCCAATCATTTTCACCTCTCCGTGCCGCAGCCGATGACCAATAAAAGAAATCATGAAATTCCTGAAATTGATTGTAATACGTAGTCAATGTACGCTCCAATTCCCGGATCGCCGGCAAATACCATCGTACATTATCCCGAGAAATATAACCGTTCGCATCCGTTTTATTTTTCCGGTAACAATATTCTGCCGCTGTTCCCGGTTTTTCATCCAACATCATCGGTTTAATGGCATTCTGAGAAGGCATATACCCTTCGAAAGGGATATATCGTTTTTCATATATACCTGTCGCCATCAAAATAGCTATCGTTCCTTCATACCCCTGAGTATAATTTTCTATTGCCGCATTCTCTCCCAACCATCCATTCAATAACAGACTATAAGTATTGATAGGAGTACCGTTCGCTCCCCAATACAATCCATCGTACACCTGTTCCGGATTGTTCCATTTTGACAATGGATCGGAATAATCCAAATATTCCTCATATACCTCTGCATAAATGGTCTCTCCGTCCACAACGACAGGCAATAGCCCATGTTGTACAAGCGTAATGGTTTTCGTTTCCTTTATTTCTCCTCCTTCCTTATATGTCAAAACAAGGTTGCCCTGACGGGTTTCCGTAGAAATATTCTCATCGACATAAATATAAATTCTATCTCTATTCCCCATATCGGAATATTCTGTATTATTTCCTAATTGGTTTGGGTCCGTCACCAAATCAGTAGTAAAATATTTCCGTTTGCCCGTACCGCTATGCCATGCTTCCCCCGGATGAGAAATAAACCTATCATCGCCAGGATCTCCACTCGCCATAATCTCCGCTCCAACCCGCTCGATACGAAACCATTTATTTTCCGAAGGGTTGTCGATAGTTATATCCCAGGAAGGCCTTGCTGTTTTATTGAAAAGATAGATATCCAACGGAATTACATTAAAATGGGCATCCAATTCTTTTTGTTTAAGGATAGAAATATAATATGGATTGGTATGTTCCACATCGACCCGCGCATCGAATCCCACCTCTCCGGGTATACTTCCGATACTCGTAACTCCTCTTATTTGAACATTATTTTTATATTGGTGATTCCGCCTGACATTAAAATCGCTTACAGGATCACTGCCCAAATAAATAGTGGCACTCGCTAAATAGTCAACATTATCAATATCCGTAAAATATCCTTTAACTACGACATGCGTCGCAGGAATTGTATCCTGCGTATTCTGATTAATAGCTAAAAACGGTTTGTAACGCTGCTTGTCATCCGGAACGATTTTTTCGGGATAAGGATATTCCGCAGGATACTCTGCATATCCCGGATTACGCAAATTTTCAAACACATAAAAAGAAAAAGTCACCGTTCCTTTTTGATTATAGATAATATCCTCTTCCGGATTCATCGTTCTTAGTATATTTTTAACAGCATCCTGTTTCCCATCATTGTCCAAATCGAGGTCGGTTTCTCCGACAGGAGCAATAAGTGACACTGCCGTAGGCATATTTCGTACTTCATATTCCAATAAATTCAATATAGGCAAACCTCCCTGTACTCCATTCGCATCATACACACTGAAAGAAAAATCAATACGAGCCATTAAGGCTTTCAACTCAATTACTTCCGCTCCATTAGTCTGCATCAAATCGACAGAATCTTCAGATTGTCCCGCCATGGGCATTCCAGAAGCGGGTAAACTCGTAAGCGTTCTGTAATTAACAGGTTTATAAACAAACTGTTTCAACGAATATTCATCCGGTATTTTAGAAGGATAACCTTCTCTTGTCAATTCTCCGAACGTTCCCGGCTCTACATTAGCCACGACATAAACCATAGCTTTCTCCGCTTTTTCCGGCTCGGCAAAACCGTTATTATCTATATACAAAGACTGAGAACCGGTAACTACTTGATACCCCTGAAAAAGATGCCCTCCGTCATTTTGATTGGCTGCAAGATATTTCCCGTCAGGCCCGAAAAGAAACACATGCAATTCTTTAATTTCCTTTTCTTCCGCCAACTTAGAATCGGCAACACGGGTAATGGATGCTTCCGGAGACATACTCTCGGCTACAACTGAAAGCATAAAACCTTTTCCACTGTTTTCCTGCAACCCAATATCATTTTTCGCACAAGAAAATACAGACAGCACCATCGCTGCCACAAATAACAAATTCCGGCATATCCGTATCATCATTCTCATACTTTTATTCAAACTCAATATTGCTTTCGCCTCCATCCTCCCACATCTGATTATTATCCACCACAAAATTCAAGACAAAAGAGTTGCCGATAAAATTAAGCTGGACAGTATAAATCGTTCCTGCTATCGGCATAAAATTAGCAACATTCCCTATATATTCATTCGTTTTACTTTCCCCGTTGACCGTATAATCCACATACAATCCGATATCATTTCCCAAATACGGAACCGCATTCAAATTCGAAATCAACATTAGCGTTTTATCACCGACTTTAACTCCCGTCTGATGATGCTCTATGGTAACATCGTCTGCAGAATCATCCACATCCAAAAAAGCAAACGTTCCTTTATATATCTCTGACGAATAGGCATA
>DVIX01000005.1 GCA_018710935.1 Candidatus Avirikenella pullistercoris
AGTAGTAATAAAATAAAACAGAGAAAGATGAAAAAAATTTTTGCTCTTGCATGTGCAGTAATTGGTTTTGCCACTTCTTGTTCTAAAGACGATAACGGTGATGGCAATGGCGGTAATGTAGTTGGCGAAACTAAACAAGCGAGTGTGGATGCGTCTGTTTCGGGGACATGGCAATATTTCTCATTTGCGGAAGGTAAAATAGTCGGTTCGGGGACCGATGCGGATAACGCTGAATGGTTTGCCAAAACTACATGGGATATGGCTATATCCCGTTATAATCTTCGTTTTAACGGAGGAAGCACATATACGTCAGGCGGTCAGGGCGGTGTTTATACTTGTGATGAGAACGTTGCTTTCAGCAGTATCACTTCGATTCCTGACGGTGCGGTATTCGCAACTGACGAAACGATCACCTCGGAAGGAATGGGGGGGACTACCACTACTGTAAAATCGAAAGCCGAAGTAATCAAATTCAAAACCGATTCGGAAGGTAATAAGGTAATGCCGCCTGTATATCTGAAAGCTCCGTGTTATATTGTCCGGACAGCTAACGGTTCTTATTACAAAGTGGAGTTTACGCAATATAAAGATGCAAATAACAAATCCGGAATGGTTGAATTCAATTATGCTAAATTGGGGGAATAATTAGTATTTCATAAGGAAGCGAAAAGGGTGGTTTGCAATAACGCCATCCTTTTCGCATCCCTGTTTCTATTACAATAACTAGCTTTTTTCAGACAAGAGATGATAAAAAAGAAAAATATTATTGCGATATTCTCAGTTGCGATTGTAATTGTAGCACTCCTGGCAGTTTATTTTACAACGATGTCGCCTACCCGTGTAGCAATGCTGAATTTCCCTGATTTTACGGTGGAAAAGATGATACGGTCGTGTGACAATAATTTTATTCGTATCGGGAGTGTGTCGTTAGAGGATGTCGATGACATTGAGAATTACGATTTCGTGTTGGTAAGGATACATGGTTCTTCGCTTACAGGAACGCACTTAGAAGCTATAAAGAAAGCTATATCGAAAGGCGTTCCGGTATTTTCTACCGAAAGTGATAACAAGGATATAAATTCACAAAAAGGGCGGGAACAGGAGTATCTTGCTACTCTTATGGATAACGAATCCGTGGCGAATTATCGCAGTTTGCTTAATTATGTGCGTAAAAATATCGATAAAAAATTATTTTTCAATGGCAGTTATAATGAGCCTGTAAAAGTACCGACCGATTATTTTTTCCATTTGGGAGACGATAATTTTTTTGCCACTTATGATGAATACCAAAAATATTACGAAGAGAGTGGCCTGTATAAGAAAAATGCTCCGCGTGTCGCGCTTTTGGCCGGGAATATCAACTTGCAAAATTCTAATTCCGAACATTTCGAAGCCCTTATAAACAATCTAGAAGCGCGCGGATTGAATGTATATCCTATCAATTCGTTCGGTATGGGACGGCTCGGTATGTTGATGGCCGTAAAGCCCGATGTTATAATCAATCGTCCGCACGGGCGTCTGGTAATGGGGATGGCCGATGCCGGAACTTCAATACTCAAACAGATAGGAGCGCCTATTCTGGCGCCTGTGACTGTTAGCGAGCTTTATGAAAAATGGCTTCCCGATGCTCAGGGGATGGCAGGCGGAGGGATGGCGACTATGAGTGTCGTTATGCCGGAGCTTGACGGGGCGATAGCTCCTTATGCCATAGCGGCTCAATTTGACCGCGGCGGATTGCGTATTTTCGATGAAATTCCCGTACATACGGATAAGTTTTGCAGCTTGGTCGAGAACTTTACCCAATTACGACGTAAACAGAATAAAGATAAAAAAATAGCTATCTATTATTATAAAGGGAATGGAAAAGGCGCTTTGTCTGCTGCCGATATAGAGGGATTGCCTTCTTTGTTCAATACGCTGAATAGACTCAAAGAGGCCGGTTACGATTTGACGGGACTCCCTTCGGATATTAGAACATTTGAAGAGATGGTGCAGAAGCAGGGCTCTGTGCTCGGACCTTATGCTTTGGGAGCTTATGATGAGTTTCTTAAAAATGGAAATCCCGAATTGGTACATGTCGATACATTTGCCAAGTGGACTGCTGAGATTTTGCCTCAGCCGCTTATCGACGATATGGAAGCGCGTTATGGTGAAGTGCCTGGCGACTATATGGGAGTGGAAAAAGGAGAAGATAAATATATAGCTGTGGCACGCTTGCAGTTCGGCAATGTTGTGATACTTCCGCAACCGCTTCCTGCAGTTGGCGAAGATACCAATAAGATAATACACGGAGTGAAAGGTGCTCCCGCATATCCTTATGTCGCTTCTTATTTGTGGACTCGTAAGGGATTCGGTGCCGATGCGCTTATTCATTTCGGTACGCACGGTAGCCTCGAGTTTATTCCCGGCAAACAAATGGCGCTTTCCGATTATGATTGGAGCGATGTCTTGGTAGGCGATATGCCGCATTTTTATATATATACGATTAATAATATCGGTGAAGGGATAATAGCGAAACGCCGGTCTTATGCTACATTGATAGACCATTTGACTGCACCGTTTATGAAAAGCGAGCTTTATGACGACCTCCGGAAAATACAGGACAGGATACATAGGTTCGAATCCGTAGAAGACGGTGCGATAAAAGAGGGGTATCGGGCTTCGATTACGGAGATGGCGGATAAGGAGAATATCATTTCTGCTCTTGGCCTTGATTCTACCCGTAATCTTACCGATGAAGAGATAGAGAATGTGCATATCTATGTGGAAGAGATTAACGATGCTAAAGTTATTGACGGTCTTTATACGTTAGGAGTGCCTTATAGCAAAGAAAATATAAACAATACGACACGCCTTATTTCTGAGGATCCGATAAGTTACGGATTGGCTTCTGTCGATGCGGCGCATGGACGTATAAAACGGGAGATGATGGATAACCATGTCTTTATGAAACAGCGTTATGGGCAAGTCACAGACAAAGCTATATCGCGAGCTATGGCCGGCGAGTCCGTGAATGTGATAATGGCTTCATTGGTTTCTCCGGAAGACCGTGCGCTTCTTACCGAAACGGTTGCAGCGGAGAAAGTTGCCGATGAAAAGAGAATGGCTATGATGCGTCGTATGATGAGTGCTTCGTCGGTTAAACAAGATACGCTTCCGCGTTTCTTCGACGATAACGGTAATTTATTGCCCGATGCGGATACGGTAGCTGTTTCGGAAGAAGAGAAAGCGCCTTCCCAAATGGAGAGAATGGCTAAGGCCGAACCTGTCGCTTTCGAAGACGATGCTAAGGATGAGGCTACCCGTAACCGGGAAGAGCTTATCGCTGCTCTTAAATCGCTTGAAAATTCAATAAGCAATATAGAGACGGTATGCCGAAATCTGGCGGCCAGCACGCAGCTGGAACAGAATGCGCTTTTAACGGCATTGAATGGCGGATATATAGAGCCTTCTTCGGCAGGCGACCCTATCGTGAATCCGCAAGCATTACCGACAGGGCGTAATTTCTATTCGATAAATCCCGAAACGACTCCTACCGAAGAAGCGTGGAAGGTGGGCCGTCAGTTGGCAGAGAATCTTCTCGAAGCAGAAATGGATGATAAGGGTAAATATCCCGAAAAAGTCAGCTTTACGCTTTGGTCCACCGACTTTATATCGAGCGAAGGCGCTACGGTGGCGCAGATTCTCTATTTGCTCGGTGTCGAGCCTCTTCGTGACGGTTTCGGATATATCCGTTCTTTGCGGCTTATCCCGGCAGAACAACTGGGACGCCCGCGTGTGGATGTTGTCGTGCAGACTTCAGGACAACTTCGCGATATAGCATCTTCTCGTTTAGAACTGATAAATAGGGCTGTGCGTATGGCGGCTGAAGCTGGCGACGAGAACGGGACTAATTATGTAAGCAAGGGACTGAAAGATGCTGAACGGTTTTTGCTCGAAAAAGGTTTTTCACCTGCGGAGGCCCGTAAATATTCGAGCGAACGGATTTTCGGCGGTGTGAACGGGAATTACGGTACTAGTATAATGGGCCTCGTAGAACAGGGAGATAGTTGGGAAAGTCGTGACCAAATAGCCGAACAATATATCAACAATATGGGGGCTATCTATTCTGCCGATGGAGGAGAAGAGTGGGGAGCTATGCACGAAGGGGTTTTCGAAGCGGCTCTACTCAACACTTCGGTAGTCGTGCAACCCCGTTCCAGCAATACATGGGGGCCATTGAGCCTCGACCATGTATATGAATTTATGGGAGGCCTTTCGGCTGCTGTCGAGAATGTGACAGGGAACGATCCTACTGCTTATTTCAACGATTTTCGGAATACCAGCCGTCCTAAAGTGCAGGGATTGAAAGAGGCTATCGGTGTCGAAACAAATTCCACGGTGTTCAATCCTAAATACATTGCTGAAATGATGAAGGGGGAAGCCAGTGCGATGGAACATTTTGCCGAAACCTTCCGAAATACGTATGGTTGGAATAGTATGAAACCTACGGCGATAGACCAGCATATCTGGAACAAATATTATGATGTTTATGTAAAGGATGAGTATAACATGGGGCTTGAAAAGACTTTTAGCGAGAAAAATCCCTATGCCCTTGAGGAGATGACGGCTGTTATGCTCGAGGCTGCACGTAAAGGCATGTGGAAAGCGACCGATGCCCAATTGCATGATGTCGCGGAGCTTCATACCGAGCTTGTTACCGATTATGAAGCCGGATGCAGCGGTTTCGTGTGCGACAATGCCAAGTTACGTGAATTTATCTCTTCCAAGCTAAGCCCTGAACAGGCTAAAGCATACAATGCCGGTATTTCGGCAGCACGTGAAGTAAGGCTCGAAAATGCCGATGCGGATAAGAGCATGGTGCTCAAAAAAGACGAAGTGGCGCAACAGTCGTCCGCTACCGATATGGTACAAGAGAAATCGACGAACTATACCTTATACATAATGGTAGGGGTAGTGGCTCTTATTCTTGTCGTATTGATAATTAAACATAGAAAAAAAGAATAATGGAACAGTTTCTTCAGTTCATATTTATTCTTGCATTAGCGAAATATTGTATTAATGCAGCTCTCACGCGGCGTATATTCGTCGAAGCGATATACGCTGCCGTGTTGGCTGTCGTGGGATTCGCCGTATGGCCGTTGGTGGTTTATTGGCGGGGAGATATGATTGCCGATTTGTTGTCCAATAGTCCGCTCGTTGCCGATAGTGCATTGTTGATAACATTGGAAGCGGTAGCGGGGATATTCATATCTGTGTTTCTGCTCGATAACTATTTTATGCCCAAAGAGAAACGGAGGAAATCGATATTCGTGCTTAAGGTATTGCCCGGTGTAATCTGTTTTTTTGCCGTGGCTTATTTTGAGCTGCTTTTTTTCCGGTCGTGCGTAGGAATGGATTTCGATAAAGTCGCTCTTCTTTATACGGCTATTGTATTTGCGGTAGTTTTCGGTTTGTCGTTTTTGTTGGGATGGCTTATGCCGGGAGAGAGTACAAAACTCGAAGCTAAAATAGTTCTCGATATGGCGATACTTTTCATGGGGCTTTTCGTAAATGCCTCGATTGCCTCGTATAATATATCGTCGAGTCATACCGAAGTTTTATGGACGCCTATGCTTGCGCTGATTGCAATGATGGCGGTACTTGCCGTTTTAGGTTTTATTGTTTATAATGTTTCACCCAAAATTAAAAACAAACTCTGCAAAGAGAATAAAAAATAGTTATGGATTTTATTAATAATGCATTATACTGGCTTTCGACAGGGATGCTCGTGCCGGTGATTGTTTTTCTTCTTTTCTTTTTTGTTCGTTCGCTGATGATGATAGGCGGTTTTTACGGACGTTATGTGAATCGTTCGAAAGTCAATGTAAAGATACATAGGCAGCTTGATGAACGTAGTGTGCCTGAATTTCTTGATACTTTAGGCGATTATCCCAAGAGTAATGAACTTATTGCTTCTCTTGAACGTGTGTCCCGTTTTCGGGACTCTGCTCCTGCGCTTGACAGGCAGTTGGGAGATTATGAAATCGTGGCGGACAAGGAGCTCGGAAAATCGAAACTTTTGGTTAAGATAGGCCCTATTCTCGGGCTTATGGGGACGCTTATTCCTATGGGACCGGCGCTTACGGGCCTGGCTACCGGCGATGTGGAATCCATGGCTCAGAATATGCAGGTGGCATTTGCTACCACTGTTGTAGGGCTTATCATAGGAGCTGTAGGGTTTATCACTCTTCAGGTAAAACAACGTTGGTATGCTGACGATATGAATATTCTCGAGTATGTAGTCGAATCGCTTAAAGAGCATAAAAAATAGGGTTATGGCAAGAAAACGCAGGCTTCTTACGTCGGAAGATTATGATCCGATGTCGGTTCTTACTAACCTGTTCGATGCAGCGATGGTTTTTGCAGTAGCATTGATGGTTGCTCTTGTGACGCGTTTCGATATGAATGAAATATTTTCACAGGAGGATTATACAATGGTGAAAAATCCCGGAACCGAGCAGATGGAAATAATTACTAAAAAGGGAGATAAGATAGAGAAATATACTCCGTCGGAAGACCAAAGTAACAGTACTACTCGTGGTAAAAGAGTGGGGATAGCTTACCAGCTTCCTTCCGGGGAGATCATATATGTCCCGGAATAGAAGATTATTCTGTTTAGTTATTTTAGTGAATAATAGAGGGACAAAAGAGAGGATTATTTATGGGGTAATCGGGTTGTTTTTTGGGATAGCGGGAGAAGAATGAGAAATATATCTTGAACTATATCTCTTGTTATTATAGTTAGTTGTTGTGTGAGGAGGCATGTCTTTTATAAGCATGTCTCCTTTATTATTAGGATTGAAATTGTATATATGTAAAGTTTATATCCTGTCGAGAAGGAGGATAGTGAATTTGTTCTCAGATAGTAATTTTTAATGGAAATATGTTTTAGGAAACGGTAAGATAAAGTATTATTAATAGTTTGGTTTATTTGAGTTATCAGAAAAATTTTCTTGTTTATTCGTTTAATAGAATATCCAGATTTTTTACAATATGTATAGGTACTTTATATTCGCAATAGACCTCTTCATCACTTGTAATTTCAGCGATTAGTGCTTTATCGGTCGTTTTTAAAATAGGTCTTGCTTTTTCTGCTATGTTGGAAAGTATAACTGCACTTTTTTGATTTCTGTATAATAGCATATCGCTTCCTCCATCATAGAAAATTTTCGCATTGTTAGGTGTCCCTTGCCTTGCATTGATAACGATTAAAACTTCACCTGAGCTATTTTGAAAAATATCATAATATCTATTATTTTTAATAATTCCATTTTTTTCAGGTTTATCGTCGATATTTTGTTTAGAAAAAATAATATTGAATTTTTTCGTAAGTTTTGGATTTGATAATTTGGGAAAGAGGAGATTTCTTGCTCGGCTTTTTCAATGAATTTATCTAACAAATTGTTTAGTTGTTCCAATAAATTATCAGAATGTTTTGGGATAGACAGAGCTATTTGTTCTGCTAATTTATCGATATGTAATGTTGGTGCCGGGGTTCCTTCTATCCAATGTATTCCAGCTAAATAATAAACGAAAGCAAGAGACACTTCCGTATCGGTGATTTTGAATGGAATAATGGTTTTCCCTGTATTTATAGCAACATCTATTTCTCGTTTTACATGTGCAGATTCGTTTGAATGATTTGAAAATACAAGAAGCATTACAGTACAGGTTCGGATAGCTTCGATGATTTCTTCTGCATAATCATCCCCTCCTTTTATATTCCGTGGAGCAATCCAACATTTTAATCCGGAATTTTCCAAGGTGGAACATATTAAATCCACAATCTCTTTGTCTTTACTTGAATGGCTGATAAATACGTCATGTCCCATATTATTTCTGTTTTTTATTCAATATAGTAAGGGCAGAGCTATTTTTTATACGAATGGTATTTTATTGTAGATAAAAATAGTGAATTAAAAAATAGTAATGAAACAAATATGGCCGGATATTGGTTTAAAAGCGGTAATAAATTTCCCTTTTGACGGGACGGATAACGTCGTATTGGTCGTTTTGTTCCGGGATGAAGCAACACCGATCTCCATGTGGCAGCTGTCCCCATCGTGACTGGAGAATAACGCAAAGTGCGCGAAAAACGGAAATCCAAAGTAAAAAGAAGTACCGAAAAAAACTCGAACACAGTCGGGAGATGGGCCGCGATACAAGTTCGCCATGCAGCGGATATAACAAACAGGGAAAAATCACAAGAGAAGAAATATCAGGTCTGAAAGCCCTTATGCACAAGGTTACGGTGTGGTTTCCGATTTTCCGGGAAATGCTCCATATGGACAAACTTTGTCGGAAAGTCGGATTCGATGAAGAATAAACCGCAATCTTCTTTTTCGGAAAGCCGCTGAAATACAATGGAACTTTTTATTTGGAAACACACAAACGGAAAATTTTGGCAGAAAATGTAGTGGCACGGTTCGTCGCAGAGAGTGCAAAGAATTGAAGTTTATAATTGACGAAACCCATCGGAAAATGGTACCGGGAGTGGCAGCAGCGACAACACACTTGACCGTGATAAGGACAAGAATAAACAAGGAAAAGGAGGACGCAGAAGATGAAAACAGAAAACGAAAGCAAATGCACCAAGTGCAAAGAAATACAGTTCAGTGAAGCGGAATATGCCGCAGTTGAGCAGAAAGTCAATGCCACGTGGTTGTCTGTGCCTGTGTTCATCCGTGGGGCAACATTGGGCAAAGAGCTGTCAGTCGCACTCACCATAGAAGAGAGCGAGCGGATGAAATGCACGGTCAAATCAGCTATAAGATGCAGGTCAATCTTAACCAGCTTGCAAAGCTGGCCAACATTCACGGCTTGCTCTTTGTAACGGATGCCATCCGAGAGTACATCAGCCGTACCAATGAATATTTCAAGACTGGCACATGGTGTGAAATGGATTTGTCTGCCTACGAATCCGAACAAAAACAGCGGGAGCAGCTTGCCGCAAAAGTACGTGAACTTCAAAAGAAGAATGCAGAATTACAAAAAGCGGCTACCAACTATTACCTTTATACTTCCGAAGGTGAACGCTTTTTTGTGAGCGGCATAATTGCCGGATTTATCCCGACAACCGAGACATCTATTGGCATTTCAAGATTGCCGACTATCCGACTTGTACACTCCCGACTGAAATTAGTCGGGCATATCTTAACCATGAGATTTCGATACGGGATGTGTATCTCCACTGGAAAAAAACCAAAAATGAAACTATGAAGAGTGTTAAGTAGTATTAGATAACATCTCTATTTCACCCATTTTTATAATAAAATTCAAAATATGAGCTATATTTATGCGTAAGAATTGCAGCTGCGAATAAAAGTAAATACAAATATCAATCATTTGAAGATTTTATTTTGTTAACTTTATAGTCTATTTCAACTTTTAAGACCATGAATCTCGAAGTCCAGGTTGTACACGTCCCGGTTGTGAATTTTGCCATGCAGCAGAATCATGTTCCCGTCATACGGGAAATCGTGCTCAAAAATACCGGAGAAGAAGATATCAAGGGATTGTGTGTGCAAATTTCTTTCGAACCGGATTTTGCAGGATCGTGCCAATTGCACATCGAGTCCATTGCGCCCGGATCGGAGGAGCAGTTATCCGCTATTCCCATTCAACTTTCTACCTTTTTCCTGTCACAACTTACGGAACGACTGCTTGGACATATCCATGTCGAGATCTCTACCAATGAACATCTTCTTTTTTCGGAGTCTTACGAAATGTCGCTGTTGGCATTCGATCAATGGGGTGGAATTTCTGTCCTCCCTGAAATGCTGGCCGCTTTTGTTACGCCAAATCATTCGGTTATCGCGCCCATCATCAAACGTGCATCGGAAATTTTGGGAGACTGGACGGGTTTTCCGGCATTGGATGAGTACCAGACCCGGGATCCGAATCGTGTGAAAAAGCAGATGGCAGCCATATATGAGGCGATCGCTGAACAGCAGATCGCATACTGTTCGGTTCCGGCAAGTTTTGAGGAGTCGGGACAGCGGGTTCGGCTGTATGATGACATATTGTCATACAAACTGGCCAACTGTCTTGATATGTCCTTGCTTTATGCGGGCTGCCTGGAGGCTATCGGTATCCATCCGCTGGTCGTGGTTGTCAAGGGGCATGCATTTGCAGGCGGTTGGTTGATTCCGGATTCATTCCCGGACAGCGTGAACGACGATGTCTCGCTGCTCACCAAACGAGCCGCCGAGGGAATCAACGAGGTCTTGTTGGTGGAAGCAACCTGCATGAATGCCGGGATGCCGCAACCCTTCGATGCGGCTGTCGCCTCGGCAAATGACAAGCTGAAGGATACGGATAACTTTCTGTTGTTTATCGATGTGGTACGGGCCAGAAATGCGCAGATCCGGCCGTTGCCTCTGCGCGTAATCCGGGACGGAAAGATAGAAATCGAGGATCAGACGCCGACAGAACGGGATTTGACTGCCCCCTCGGCGCTCTCCGCAACAGATATTATTCCCAATATCGATCAAGTCAATGTCGGCAAACAAACCATCTGGGAACGGAAACTGCTGGACTTGAGTCTGCGTAACAACCTGCTCAATACGCGCATCACCCGAAATACACTCCAACTTATTTCGGTGCGGATCGGAGAGTTGGAAGATGCGTTGGCTGACGGACAGGAGTTTCAGATTCTGGAGCGACCGCAGGATTGGGACAACCCGTTGATGAGCGCCGGGATCTATCAGGCACTTCATGCCTCAGATCCCATTATTGATTTGGTGAAGAGTGAACTGAAGCAACGGCGGCTGCGGGCCTATCTGACTGACGAGGCGCTGCGGCGTTCTATGACCCACCTCTATCGGTCATCGCGTCTTGCATTGGAAGAGAACGGAGCGAATACGCTTTACTTGGCTTTGGGCCTGCTTAAGTGGCTGGAAACGCCCAACAGTACCCGTCCGCGGTTTGCACCAATTCTGCTACTGCCAATCGAGATAGTCCGCAAATCGGCCGCTAAGGGATATGTGATCCGGAGCCGGGACGAGGATACCATGTTGAATATCACACTGTTGGAGATGCTGCGACAATATTTTGGCATTCAGATCGGAGGTCTCGATCCGCTGCCGCGCGACGAGAGTGGCGTGGATGTCTCGTTGATCTTCAACACGATCCGTCGGGCCATCATGATTCAGAAGGGATGGGATGTCGAGGAGCAGGCCATTATCGGCAACTTCTCGTTTAGCAAGTTTATCATGTGGAATGATATCCACAACAATGCCGATAAATTGTGTCGGAACAAGATTGTGGTAAGCCTCATGTCCGGTAAGGTAGAATGGACGGAGGATGCCGACGAGTCGGAGTGTGTCGATCTGGACGAGGCCTATCCTGCCGGGGAGATTGCGTTGCCTATCGGGGCGGACTCCTCGCAGTTTGAGGCAATCTGCGCGGCAGTCGACGACAAAAGTTTCATCCTACACGGCCCTCCGGGAACGGGCAAATCACAGACGATCACCAATATCATTGCCAATGCGCTATACAAAGGCAAGAAGGTGCTGTTTGTTGCCGAGAAGATGGCAGCCTTGCAGGTTGTGCAGCGTCGTCTGGAGACGATCGGTATTGCTCCATTCTGTCTGGAATTGCACTCCAACAAAACGAAGAAATCCAGTGTATTGGAACAGCTCAAACGCACGACTGAGGTCGTGAAGCGCAAATCGAATGAGGGGTACCGCATCGAAGCCGAACAGATCAATATGCTACGGCGGGAATTGAACGACTATGTGCATATTCTGCACAAGCAGCGTCCGGCTAACTTGTCGCTGTATGATTGTTTTGCGGGGTATGCATCTGTAGATGAAGAAGTCCGGATGATTATGATTCCTGAGCCGGTGTTGGAGACAATGAATCTGGATGTCCGCAAGAGATATGAAGCAGAAATAATTGAATTTGAAACTATTTGCAAGATTGCAGGAGATATAACCAAACACCCATTTCATGAATGTGCATTGACTGAATATTCGAGTGGCATCAAATCCGAAATACAAGCCTTGTCTGCAGACCTGATAATGCGGATTGATACATACGAAAATGCATTACAACGGTTTGTGTCCCTTTTGGGCTATGACTTGGAGTCTACGGAAACCGCAGTGAGTCATATTTCTTTGTTTGCTAGCAGGTTGTTGGGTCTGAAAGAGGTATCCACGAACATTTTGAATGCGGATGATCTGCAAGACGCGATAGACGCATTAATGGCGTTTATGGCCGAAGGTCGCAAACGAGATACTCTCAAAAACAAGATCGTTCAGAAATTTGGAAGCGACGTCTTAACAACGGATACCCGAACCGGTCAAGAGTGTTGGAAAGAAATTGTTCAGTTGTATTCGGAACAATTTGTGCCGAAGCCGATTCACATGTCCAATCCTGGAATATTCCTTAACAGTCTTTTCAAGACATTTAAACTCCTGGGCGATTGCATAAATGATGTGATGAATATCATCGGCTGTGCTGGAATACGGATTCGGACATCTGTGGAGATGGAGACCTTGACCTCTCTTTGTCGTCTGTTGCTTGACATGGATTCCGTGCTGCCATATCTCATGGAGGGGAAAAGATCAACATTGTCGTATAAAGAGATTCGCGAACTCATCGATCATGGTATAAAAAAAGACGAGAGTGAATCTCAACTTTTAGGGCGTTATACGCGTAGTGTTCTGACTCTTGATGTTGATACAGTCCTGAATCAATGGATGATTGGTTCATCAAAATGGTTCGGCGCAAGATTCTTTACTCAACGCCGGATTTTGAAAAGTGTGAATCAATATGCCACATCTCAATTAATTACGAGTGATTCACTTGTGGCAGAGATGGGGATTGTCAAGACATATCAGCATGAAAAGGAAATCATAGAAAGGCATGAATATGAATTGATGGAACTATTGGGGCGCAAGTGGAATCATGGCGCTCCCGACTGGAAATATATAGCCAAGGCGGTTGATTTCCATGAAAAGCTGGATCAGTTGTTGTGCATTCTGATTCCAAACGTGTCGCAGGTGAAAGCAGTTAAGGATCATCTGTGCCGTTACATTGCGAACGATCTGTCTGTTTTCCACCATAGCTATGACCCGATTCTCAAAAAACTGTTAGAAATTTCCGATTCTGCTTTTTCGTCATATTGCGCAATCCGTACTTGTGAATTCGATGTGGAAGGATTTCTTGCTGCAATAGCAGAATATCAGCAGATGACGTCTGTATTAAATAGTCGGGAGACCGAAATAAACTTGTTGGACACCCAGTGGAATGTCGATCATGCAGATTGGGATGCTCTGGAATCAATGGTGAATACGGTAAGGGAGGTTGATAGCCAGTTGTCTGCATTCATTCCGATTTTGTCCGACAGAACACAAGTTCGCAAAAATCTTTCCGCGACGTTGTCTCATGGAATGAATGGCTTCCACAAGGAGTATGATGATGTGTTGAGAACTCTTGCAGCCGATTTTCTGCTAATCAATGATATATTTGGACAAATTGTCCGAAAATTACAGGCCAACATTCAGATGAAGAGCGATACATCGGTTCTGTCTCAGAAAAAAACGCTTGTCAAGAGATGGATGGACAATATCGATTTGCTGAAGGATTGGTGTTTGTATCTGAAACAACGAAGCGTATTACAATCGCTGAATCTGGACTCGTTAATTCGATTGGTAGAGTCCAATAACTTGGCGCCGAATCAGATCTTGTGTTCTTATCAAAAGAGTTTTTTCAAGTTATACGCAGAATATATCCTATCGCAGGAACCTCAAATGAACGCTTTTCACGGCTTATTGTTTGAGGAGAAGATTCGGCGCTTCCGTTTGTTGAGCCGGCGTTTCGAACAGCTTACCCGTGAAGAACTTTATGCAAAGTTGGCATCGGCACTTCCGGCTTTACAAAAAGAGGCAGCGCAGAATTCCGAGGTGGGAATCCTTCAGCGGAATATCCGAAACGGAGGCCGGGGAACGTCGATACGCCGACTGTTTGACCAGATTCCTGATCTGTTGATGCGGATGTGTCCCTGTCTATTGATGAGCCCCATTTCCGTGGCCCAATACATCGATGCCGACCGTGTGCCGTTCGATCTGGTGATCTTCGACGAGGCGTCGCAGATGCCGACCAGCGAGGCTGTGGGGGCCATTGCCCGAGGCCGGAATGTCATTGTCGTCGGTGACCCCAAACAGATGCCGCCGACGGACTTCTTCTCGACAAATACCTACGATGAAGAGAATGCCGACAAGGAGGATCTCGAAAGCATCCTCGACGATTGTCTAGCCTTGTCTATCCCGTCGAAACACTTGTTATGGCACTATCGGAGCAAGCACGAGAGCCTGATTGCTTTCAGTAATGTCAAGTATTACGACAACCGACTGCTGACCTTCCCCTCGCCGGACGATTTGACAACAAAGGTCCATTTCCAATATGTGAACGGAACCTATGACCGCGGTTCTACTCGTCAGAATCGGGCCGAGGCAGAAGCTATTGTTCGAGAAATTAAGGCGCGGTTGATGGATCCCACCGCGGTACGGCGGAGTATAGGGGTTGTTACGTTCAACTCGAATCAGCAATCGTTGATCGAGGATTTGCTTAACGACCTCTTCAGGGAGAATCCGGCATTGGAGACTTTGGCATTGGAGGGCGAAGAGCCGATCTTCATCAAAAACCTGGAAAACGTACAAGGAGACGAACGGGACGTGATTCTTTTCTCGGTTGGATACGGACCTGACAAGACCGGACGAATTGCACTCAATTTTGGTCCGTTGAATCGAGATGGAGGTTGGCGGCGATTGAATGTGGCCGTTTCTCGGGCTCGTTATGAGATGAAGGTCTTCTCGACGTTGCGGGCCGATCAGATCGATCTAAATCGGACATCGGCCGAGGGTGTGGCTGGGCTCAAGGCGTTCCTCGAATACGCAGAGAAGGGCCGCGAGGCACTCTCTTGTCAAACGTCGGCAGAGTTTCGGTCGGAAGACGCCTTGCTGCGCTCCATAGCCTCTGAATTGGAAAAGCGGGGCTATCGCATCCGGATGAATGTCGGATGTTCGGGATACCGGGTTGATCTCGGAGTTGTCGATCCCGAATGCCCTGAGACGTATCTGTTGGGAATCTTGTGCGACGGCAATAACCATAATGTAGCCCGTACGGCCCACGATCGGGTCGTTACCCAATCTGGCGTTCTGCAAATGCTCGGATGGCGGCTTTATCATGTTTGGGCCATGGATTGGTGGGAAAACCGTTCTCGGACGATCGAAACGCTGGTCTCTGCCATCGAGGAAGAGATACGGCATAAATCAGAAATCAAGGAAAATGAATCAAGCGAACCTCAAACAGAAGAGTCGTTGGTTATTGGATCCAATACTTCAACTGAATTGGGCACTTGTGAAGAGGTTTCGGTTTCAGATTCTCCCGAGCTCGTAGAACAGGAGATAGACGTGCTGGTACAGACTTATCAGGTTGCAGAATTGGAATATACACCGGTGACATCTGATGATTTTATACAAGGTTATTATGACTCACAAGTGATGGAAAAAATACGGTCTGTTATAAAAACAGAGGCCCCTGTCAGTCGAGCATTGCTTTGTAAAAGAGTGCTGAATTCCTATGCAATCGCTCGTATGGGTACCCGCCTTGCTGCTCATATGGATTATCTTTTGAAACGGATGAACCTTCGAACTACGGGGAAAGAATTTCTCTTCTATTGGAATGAAGATCAGCATCCGGAATCATACGATATCTATCGTTCTGAATCCAAGCGAGAGGCATTAGATATTGCGCCGGAAGAGGTTGCTGTTGCCGTTTGCCGGATTCTGAGGGAACAAGGATCTCTGCCGGAGGCGGATTTGATTCGTGAGACGGCCCATCAGTTCAACTACACTCGTCTTGGAGATAATGTCTCGGCATCTATGGCACAGGGAGTTGCGTATGCTCTACAATCCGGGAAAATTGTTAAAAGCGGAAATACGATAAAGGCCGTTATTCCTATACGCGAAATGTAATATAACCCAAAAACGACAAGGTAAAATTCACAAGTAAACCAGGTAATCCAAGAAATTGGATTACCTGGTTTACTTTGTATATTAACATATGAAAGTACAGAAAGACGTTCTACCCCGGCAGTGTAAGCTCTGCTGTTAATTGCAGAGCTTTATTTCAAATGAAACACTGTAAAGTCTGTGAGTCCGACAGGTTAAATCACAGAATGGTTGGGAGCAATTTGGGAACAATCCCAAAAATAAAAAGAGCCAAGTATTGACTATCAATCACTTAACTCTTTCCCTTGTACCCAGAGCCGATAAAGTACCCAGCAAACAAAGTGTACCCAGATGAAACTAAGTGCAAGAAAATCAGAGGTAGCCAAAAAGGTACATTAACCCTTTGTTTCATAAAAAAGACTATATTTTGTCGTTTTTGGCTACCCTTTGGCTACCCAGATTAGATAAAATATCTACCTTTGCAAATAAAAGCAACAAAGGGCAAAAGAGTATGGCACAGAAAAAAGAGATAAGGAGCGATAATACCTATCTAATAAGCCAAGATACCACTGACAACCCAAAGTTGGGGGCAAAAATTTTGTCAGATGGTAGAGAAAGTTTATTTTTAGATTACTACTTTGGCTATCAGATGATATATAGTGAAAAGTTGGATAAGCAGGTACCCAAAAAGGACAGGAGACGGGAGTTTCTGAAACTTTACCTTTGGCAAGCTCCCAGAACACCGATAGAACGACAGCAAAACAAGGAAATCTTAGAACTTGCCAAAAGAATCAGATTTGAACGTGGGCAGGAGCTATTAGAAAGTGTTGAGGGATATAGACTAAAAAAGAATCGTGATATTAACTTTCTGGATTACTTTCAAAGTTATATAGACAATTACACTAAGAAAGATATTAGAATGGTTGAGATTGCATTAAAACGCTTTAGGGACTTTCTTAACGATACTCCAGAATACATTAAGTTTGCAAAGAGAATAAAGCCAGAGCAGATAACTAAGGATATGGTTGAGGCCTTCACTGAATACCTTCAAGGCAGAAGTGTTGGCGAGGGTGCAAAAAGCATTTATGCACGTTTCAAGAAAGTTATTAAATATGCTATTGAACATGATGCAATACTAAAGAACCCATGCACAGGGATAACGATAAAGGCAGACGACCAGCAGCTAAGAAAAGAGGTGCTTTCACCAGAGGAAATACAACAGTTAATAGAAACCCACTATGAACACGAGAACCCCAATATAAGGCGGGCTTTTATCTTTTGCCTCTATTGTGGGCTAAGATACTGTGATGTAAAAGACCTTACATTTGCCAACGTGGATTTTTCCAACAAGCTATTGAAGTTTGAACAAAGCAAAACAAAAGGGCATAGTGTTAATAGTGGGGTTGTTATTCCCTTGAATGATGGCCTATTGAAATTAATAGGAAGCCCCAGCAACCCAGATAAGAGGGATGAGGTTGTATTTCCCTTGCCCAGTTATGAAATGTGCCTAAAAGCCCTTAGAAGATGGGTAAAACGGGCTGGAATAAACAAACATATTAGTTGGCATTGTGCCCGCCATTCTTTTGCCGTGAATATTTTAAATAATGGGGCTAACATTAAGACGGTAGCAAGCCTTTTAGGGCACTCTGGATTAAAGCATACAGAGAAATACACCCGTGCAGTAGATAAGTTGAAAGAGGATGCAATAAATAGTTTACCAGAACTGAAACTATAATATTTTTTTTATATAAACAAGCTTTTAGTCGTCTAAATTGAGTTTTAGACGACTTTTTTTTGATTTATTTTCGGGCATTTTCATTTTT
>DVIX01000073.1 GCA_018710935.1 Candidatus Avirikenella pullistercoris
AAAATCGTACATTTTTTGCTGTAACAGCATAAAAAATACTATGTATATAACATTTGCCATACTGATTCTCGCCGCCGTTTTTTTTATGAACGGCAAGATACGTTCCGACCTTGTCGCTCTTTGTGCCCTGATTTTACTGCTTGTTTTCCAGATTCTCACACCCGAAGAAGCATTAGCGGGATTTTCCAATCCGATTGTCATTATGATGGTAGGGTTATTTGTCGTAGGAGGGGCTATTTTCCAAACAGGATTAGCAAAAGTTATCAGCAGCAAGATTCTTCGGTTAGCCGGCAAAAGCGAACTTAAACTGTTCATTTTAATAATGCTCGTTACTGCGGCTATCGGTGCTTTCGTAAGCAATACGGGGACAGTAGCGTTAATGTTGCCTATCGTGGTCAGTATGGCCATAGAAGGAGGCATGAATCCCGGCCGTTTTCTAATGCCGTTGGCATTCGCCAGCAGCATGGGCGGTATGATAACCTTAATCGGGACACCTCCCAACCTTGTAATACAAAACGTACTGACCGATGCCGGTTATACTCCTTTGTCTTTTTTCTCATTCACCCCGGTAGGCCTTATCTGCGTAGCGACAGGAATTATCGTTTTGATTCCATTAAGCAAGCTGTTCTTTTCCCGGAAAGAAAAAAATAAAAAAGGGGCAAAAGGCAAAGACAAATCACTGAGACAATTGGTTAATGAATATCAATTGGCCAATAACCTTTTTCGAATACAGATAACGCCCGATTCTTCCGTAGACGGAAAAACCGTTTCTGAACTGAATATCGGACGAGATTATCATTTGAACATACTCGAGATCCGGCGCATATCTTCCCCGCAATCCCATTTCTTCAAATCCATTAACCAACATATCGCCAGCTCCGATACCATACTCCAGACCAAAGACATATTATACGTCACAGGCAGTTTCGACGACACCAGAAAATTCGCTTCCGATTACCGGCTGGATATCATAGATATGCACTCTCCCGAAGAGACAGAAAGCGAACGGGAGAAACTTCTGAACTTTTACGATATAGGCATTGCCGAAATCGTATTGATGCCTTCTTTCAAACTCATTAACCGCACTATCAAAGAAGTCGAATTCCGAGAAAAATATAATATCAATATCTTAGGAATACGACGTAATAACGAATATATCCTGCACAATCTAAAAGACCAGAAAATGCATGCAGGGGATGTCCTGTTAATACAGGGCAGTTGGAATAATATTTCACGGCTGAGCAAAGACCAGTCGGAATGGGTAGTATTGGGACAACCATTACAAGAGGCAGCAAAAGTAACACTCGACTACAAAGCTCCCCTTGCTGCGGCCATTATGGTTCTTATGGTACTGACAATGGCCATCGACTATATTCCCATTGCACCGGTAACAGCCGTCATTATCGCCGCCGTATTGATGGTACTGACCGGTTGTTTCCGCAATGTAGAAGCCGCTTATAAAACCATTAATTGGGAGAGTATCGTACTGATTGCCGCAATGTTGCCGATGTCCACCGCATTGGAAAAAACCGGTGCATCCGAATTGATATCTCATTCGTTAGTTACGGGATTGGGAAGTTATGGACCGATTATCTTATTGGCCGGCATCTACTTTACCACTTCTCTGCTGACGATGTTTATCAGCAATACGGCAACTGCCGTCTTATTGGCTCCGATTGCTTTGCAGTCGGCCATCGGTATCGGAGTCAGCCCTTATCCTTACCTGTTTGCAGTAACCGTCGCAGCCAGTATGTGTTTCGCTTCACCATTCTCTACCCCGCCGAATGCACTGGTTATGCCTGCAGGCCAATATACTTTCATAGATTACATCAAAGTAGGCCTTCCCCTTCAGATTATCATGGGAATTATTATGGTATTGGTATTGCCTCTGCTTTTCCCTTTTTAAAGGATACTCCGAAAATTACTTTATTCTCCGCAAATAACTTTACGGAGCAAGGCGTTCTCTTTTCCATTTTCCGTCCGGTTGCAAAGTATATAATATACGGTCGTGCAGCCTATGTTCTCCTCCCTGCCAGAATTCGACCCGAACAGGAGTTACGGCATAACCGCCCCAATATATCGGTTTCTCCGGCACACTCTCCCTATAACGGATTTTCGCCTCTGCAAACTTTTTCAAAAGCTCCCTCCGGCTTTTTATCGGCCGGCTTTGAGAAGATACGACAGCCGCTATCCGGCTTTCATAAGGCCTGGAATTAAAATAAGCCTCCGATTCCGTTTCGGACAATTTTACGGCTACCCCTTCCACCTGTACCTGTCGTTCCTGCTGGTACCAGGGGAAAGTTATCGCCACATGGGCATTATGCGCTAACTGTATTCCCTTCCTGCTCTCATAATTGGTAAAAAAGATAAACTTTCCGTCTTTAAATTCTTTTAACAATACGGTCCGCGCAGAGGGATACCCTTCTTCCGACACCGTTGCCAGCACCATTGCCGTAGGTTCCGTTATTCCCGCTCCGACAGCCTCTTCCAGCCATTGTTCAAACAATGGTTCCGGACCGGGAGCAACGGCACATTGCAACAAGCGCCCTTTTTTATACTCTTTTCTGATATCATCTATTTTCATAACTATTTTCTGACTTTTCCATAACAAAGACAAAAACAGTGCAAACCGGCGTTCCGTACTCTGTTCATTCCCCAAACAAATCCGAAATAAATATAACAAAAAAACAGGACATGCCGTACCCGAAAACAAAAACCTCATTTTCCTCTTTCAGATATTCCAGAAAAGCGGGTTTTCAGGTAACATTTTTTCAATTCTACCCGTTTCCATATTCTCTTTCTTGAAAAAATATAATATTTTTGTGAGTATTTCGTTTTCAGAGTAAAATTAACCAACGTGGCGCAAAGCCGCTTAATATCCTATATTGTTATTATGAATGAGGTTGATATCAGAGAGTTAAATGAACGTATTCAACAGCAAAGTGCGTTCGTTGATATTTTAAATCTGGAAATGGGGAAGGTCATTATCGGCCAACACCACTTGATCGATTCATTGTTAATCGGATTATTATCGAACGGACATATTTTGTTAGAAGGGGTTCCGGGATTGGCAAAGACTTTGGCGATCACTACTCTTGCCCAAGCAGTAGATGCAAAATTTTCACGGATACAGTTTACTCCCGACCTTTTGCCTGCCGACCTTATCGGTACATTGATTTATTCGCAAAAGACGGAAGAATTTACCGTTAAGAAAGGTCCTATTTTTGCCAACTTTATTTTAGCGGATGAAATCAACCGGTCCCCGGCAAAAGTACAGAGTGCCTTGCTGGAAGCCATGCAGGAACGCCAGGTGACTATCGGCGACAATTCTTATAAACTGCCGGAACCGTTCCTTGTATTAGCGACCCAGAACCCGTTGGAACAGGAAGGGACCTATCCGCTGCCGGAAGCACAAGTGGACCGTTTCATGTTGAAAGTAAAAATCGACTATCCGAAAAAAGAAGAAGAAAAACTGATTATACGCCAGAACATGTTGGGCACCTCTTTCCCGAAAGCCTCGAAAGTGGTTAAGCCGGAAGACATCGTCGCAGCACGTGAAGTCGTTTCTTCGGTATATATGGATGAAAAGATAGAACGTTATATCGTAGATATTATCTTCGCCACACGTAATCCGGAAGATTACAAACTGGATAATCTGAAAAGCCTAATCAGTTACGGAGGTTCTCCGCGTGCGAGCATATCGCTGGCCAAAGCCTCGAAAGCGTATGCTTTCATCAAACGCAGAGGATATGTGATTCCGGAAGACGTACGGGCGGTATCGCACGATGTTTTACGCCACCGGATAGGGCTTACTTACGAGGCAGAAGCGGAAAATATCGGCGCAGAAGATATTATTACCGAAATATTGAATGCTGTCGAAGTTCCATAGTACAGGGGATAAACAATGGTAGATACGGAGATATTAAAAAAAGTCCGCAAGATAGAGATTAAGACGCGGGGGCTCTCTTCCGAGATTTTCGCCGGGAAGTACCATAGCGCTTTTAAAGGGCGGGGTATGTCGTTCAGCGAAGTACGGGAATACCGTGTAGGGGATGATGTGCGCGACATCGACTGGAACGTTACAGCCCGCAGCCGTAACCCGCATATTAAAATCTACGAAGAAGAACGGGAACTGACCATGATGTTATTAGTGGATGTAAGCGGTTCCCGTATGTTCGGTACAACGGACAAACTGAAAAAGAACGTCGCTACGGAAATTGCGGCGGTATTGGCTTTTTCGGCAGCAGAAAACAACGATAAAATCGGATGCCTCTTTTTCTCCGATAAGGTTGAAAAATTCATCCCTCCCAAAAAAGGGAGGAACCATATTCTCCATATTATCCGGGAGCTTATCGAATTCCAGCCGGAGAACAAACGGACCGACATCGGACAAGCATTGCGTTTTTTTACCAACGCAATGAAAAAGCACACGACGGTTTTTCTGCTTTCCGACTTTATGGATATCGATAAAGAAGGACACAAAGCCCGTTTCGAGGATGCCCTGAAAATCATCACGAATAAACACGATATTGTGGGAATACGGGTTTACGACCCCAGAGAAAGCACACTACCCGACGTAGGCGCATTGGAATTGGTAGATGCAGAAACCCGGGAACGTATCTGGGTGGATACTTCGTCCCAACGCGTAAGGGAACATTATGCCCGGCATTGGCAGGAATCGCAGTTTATCATAGACAATGTACTGATGCGTTATAAGGTGGACAACGTTGCGGTTTCAACGGACGAAGACTATGTAAAGGCGTTGATAAAACTCTTTAAGAAAAGGTAAACAGGTCTAAAAAGTTATATATGGCGAAAAGGACGACAATAGGAATTACCGGTTTGGTTATGGGATTATTCCTCTCGATGCTTGTTTCCGCACAACAGGTACAAGACAAGGCGCCGCAGGTATCGGCACGGATTATCCCCGATACAGGCTTGATAGGCGACCGGTTCCGGTTAGAGGTGACCGTAAAGAAAGATTTGGCCCAGGTTGTCGATTTCCCGCGTTTTACCGATAACAAAATGGGAAGCGACACGATAGAGATACTGTCGGTATCGCCTATCGACACGGTAGAAAGAGAAGGACGGGACGTAACTATCCGGGTTAATTACGAACTGACCTGTTTCGATGCCGGATATTACGGATTAGGAGAATTCCCCGTACTTTATGCCGATAAAAACATTATCGACACGGTTTTCTCCAAAGAGACCTTATACCTTACCGTAAAAACTTTCGACATAGATACGACCAAACAAACTATTGTCGATATCAAACCGCCGAAAAATACCCCGTTCAACTGGGACGAATTCAAATTCTACCTGTTCAGCCGATACACTTTGTGGATTCTGCTGGCACTGTTACTGATAGGAGGCGGAATATATTACTATCTGAAAGTGCGCAAAGGGAAAGGGTTATTGCCTGCACGCCCGTCGGAACCGCCTCATGTGAAAGCCATCAAAGAGCTGGAAAGGATACATGCGGAGAAACTATGGCAAAACGGGAAACACAAACAATATTATACCCGCATCACGGATGTTGTCCGCAACTATATCGACGAACGGTACGGCATCAATGCAATGGAGATGACTACCGAAGAGATCATGAACGATATCCGGAAAGAGAATATCAACGAACGGGATATGGAACGGTTGCTGCGGTTATTGGAAGTATCGGACCTTGTAAAATTCGCCAAGTTAGTACCCTCACGGGAAGATAACGAAACGCTTTACGATAACGCTTATTATTTCATAGAAGAAACGAAATCGATGCCTTTGGAGGAAAATAATGCGTAACTTTATGAAACATTCATTTTTACATATACCCGCAGTGCGGCTCTTTTTAACGATTCTCCTTACAGGGTTCGCCGCAACGGTTTCCGCCCAACAGGAACGTGCGGACATCCGTAAAGGGAATAAACTCTACGATACAGGGAAATATTCCGATGCAGAGGTGAACTATCTGAAGGCATTGGAACTCAACCCCACCTCTTACGAAGCCAATTTCAATTTGGGCGGAGCGGTTTACAAACAAAACCGTTTCGAGGATGCAGCCAAAATATATATGAAAAGCGCTTCCGACTCTACTTCCGTCGAAACCAAAGCAGAGGCTTTTTATAATTTAGGCAACTCCCTTGTCAAACAACGAAAATTGGAAGAGGCTATCGAAGCCTATAAAAATTCTTTGAGGTTGAATCCATCCGACACTACGGCAAAATTCAATCTGGCATACGCCCAGAAACTATTGGAGAAAGACAAGAGCGGAGGAGGCGGAGGCCAGAACAACCAGGATCAGAATAAAGATCAGAACCAAAATCAGAACCAAAACCAAAATCAGGATCAAAATCAAAACCAAGACCAGAACCAGGAACAAAACCAGAATAACGACAATCAGGAGAACCCCGATAACCAGCAACAGCAGCCACAAGAGGGGCAAATGACGCGGGAAGATGCGGAAAAGTTGCTGGAGGCCATTCAGAACAATGAAAACGAAACACAGAAGAAAGTGAATGAGCAAAAAGCGAAAGTCGGAGTAATCCGTTCCGGTAAGAACTGGTAAAGACGCTGCGGAGAACTTCCGCATAGCATAAAAAACTAAAGAGATAAAAATGGATATTGTACGATTTGAGAGTCCGGCGTTACTATACCTGCTATTCCTGCTGGTACCGATGATTGCATTCTACATCTACAAGTTCAGGAAAGGGAAAGCTACGTTACAGATATCGACAATAGAAGGGGTAAAAAATACGCCCCGTACGGTCAAATATTACCTTCGCCACCTTCCGTTCGTTTTACGGATGCTGACCGTGACTTTGCTGATTATCGCCTTGGCGCGCCCGCAAAGTTCTCAGGACGACCAGACCATATCGACAGAAGGGGTGGATATCGTCATTGCGTTGGATATATCGGGGAGTATGCTGGCAAGGGATTTCTCTCCCGACCGTATCTCTGCAGCCAAGGATGTCGCGACTAAATTTATTTTAGACCGCCGGAACGACCGGTTGGGGTTGGTGGTTTTTGCCGGCGAAAGTTTTACGCAGGTTCCCCTGACTACCGACCATGTAACGCTTATCAACCTGCTGAACCAGGTACAGAGCGGCATTATCACGGACGGAACGGCTATCGGGAACGGATTGGCTACGGCAGTAAGCCGCCTGAAAGATAGTGAAGCGAAAAGCAAAGTCGTTATCCTTCTGACCGACGGAGTGAACAATGCAGGCCAGATTGCGCCGTTAACCGCAGCCGAAGCGGCTTCTGCATTAGGCGTTAAAGTCTATACTATCGGGATAGGAAGCATGGGAACAGCTCCCACCCCAGCTATCGACGCATGGGGACGACAAATTTTCGTACAGGCTCCCGTAAAGATAGATGAAGCGGTGCTCCGCAAAATTGCCCAATCTACGGGAGGACGTTATTACCGGGCAACGGACAATAAAAGTTTGCAGGATATTTACGACCAGATAAATTCGATGGAAAAAACCAAAATAGATGTAACGAACTACGTCTTGTACAGCGAGCAATATTTGGTGTTCGCCCTGTTGGCTCTCTGTTCGTTGATTGCCGAAATATTGGTTCGCCATCTTTACCTGCGTCAGATTCCTTAACCGAAACAAAGATAATTGATTATATAAGATTGTATTTACCGGCTCAACAAACCGGACGAAACAGAATAAAAAACGTATGTTCAGATTTGGAAATCCCGATTATTTCTATTTTCTGCTGTTGCTCCCGGCAATGGTAGGGCTTTTCATCTATATCTCCCACCGCCATTTACGCCGTTTGCAGAATTTCGGCAATATCGCCATTTTACAAGGATTGATGCCCGAAGCTTCGTGGTGGAAAATCCGGGTAAAATATATTTTTTTGTCGATTGCCGTAACCCTGCTTATCTTCGCTATGGCTCGCCCGCAAGTAGGAGCCAAATTGCGGGAGGTCAAAAAACAGGGAGTAGAAATCATGTTGGCTGTCGATGTGTCGAACAGTATGTTGGCGGAAGATTTTCAGCCTTCCCGTTTGGAACGTACGAAATTCGCCATTAACCGGCTGATCGACCAACTATCGCAGGACAGAATCGGATTGATTGTCTTTGCAGGAGATGCCTTCGTACAGCTTCCCATTACTTCCGATTACGTGTCGGCCAAAAATTTCGTCAGCCAGATATCGCCCGACATGATTGCTCTGCAAGGGACGGCAATCGGAAAAGCGCTTACAGTCGCAGGCAGGTCCTTTTCAGATCAAAGTGACAAAAGCCGTGTTATCATCCTGATTTCCGATGGGGAAAACCATGAAGACGACGCTATCGCCGTAGCAGAACAGTTAAAATCGCAGGGTATCATAATCAATGCTATTGGCATCGGAACCCCGGAAGGTTCGCCTATCTCCGTCAACGGAGAGATGATGAAAGACGAGGAGGGGAATATCGTCGTAACCAAATTGGATGAAGAACTGCTGAAACAGGTGGCTGTAGCTACGGGCGGTTCTTATATCCGGGCAACGAACCAGTCGGTAGGATTAGATGAGATTATCAAACAAATCAGAGGCATGGAAAGCCAGGAGTTTACCTCTATGGTTTTTGACGAATACAATGAACAATTCCAATATTTCATTGGGCTCGCCCTTTTAGTACTATTGTTGGAATTCGTTATTCTGGAACGGAAAAACCGGTTTATTGCAAGGATGACATTGTTTCATAAGCCTTCGGAACAGAAAAACGATTCCTCCATATAAAACAATAATTTTTCAAGCCATATAAAACAGATAAAAGATGAGAAGGATTCTGTTATTAATAATAGCTATTTTCGGATTCTGTGCAGGAACATGGGGACAAGAAGTATCATTTTCGATAGATGCGCCGAGGGTAGCGGTTATCAACCAATATTTTAAGGTCGAGTTTACCGTAAACGAAGCACCGGACAGTTTCGAAGCGCCCGATTTCGGCGAATTGGAAGTGGTAGCGGGTCCGATAGAATCGCAGGCTACCTCCTTCTCCTTTATCAACGGCAAAAGCACCTCTTCCGTTTCTTATATTTACACATACGGCGTAATAGGGCATAAAGAAGGAACCTATACGATACAACCGGCCAAGGTAGTCGTAAAAGGAAAAGAGTACCGTACCCAACCTTATCCGATTGAAATCGCCAAGGAACGTACCTCCCGCCAATCTTCCGGGAAACAGCAGGGGGGCATCGCTCCGGACGACGTATTGCTCCGCCTCTCCGTAGATAAACGGGAAGTTTATAAAGGCGAACCGGTATTGGTGACGGTCAAACTATACGACCGGGCAGGCGTGGCAGGCATTCGGGATGCGAAAGAGCCTTCTTTCAACGGATTTTGGAAACAACAGCTTGACGGGCAGAATTTTCCTTCCCAAAGAGAAACATTCAACGGCAAGGTATATGAGACACAAGTGTTGACACAATACCTGCTGTTCCCTCAAAAAAGCGGAACTCTTGAAATAGAGCAGATGGATATGAATGTCGTCGTACGTGTCCGTATCGAACAAGATCCGATAGGCGGCGGGATATGGGACGGACTGTTAGGCGGAGGCCCGATCATACAGGATATCGACAAACACCTCTCCTCTTCTCCTATCAAGATCAACGTTAAGGAGCTTCCGGCAGGTGCTCCCGCCTCTTTCAACGGAGCGGTAGGGCAGTTCGCGCTGGAAGGAGAACTGAGCGCCTCTCAACTGAACGCAAACTCCTCGGGAACGTTCATGCTGCGGATCACCGGCTCCGGCAACCTGCCGTTGCTGAATGCTCCGAAAATAGAACTCCCGGGAACTTTCGACTTGTACGATGTAAAGACCACCGATAAATACAACACCTCTTCCGCAGGAATTACCGGTTACAAACAATACGAATATCCATTTATCGCCCGGGCGGAAGGACAATACGAAATCGGACCTTTCGAATTTTCCTATTTCGATCCGAAAGAGGGACGTTACAAAACCATATCCACCTCTGCCTTCCCGTTGGAAGTATTGCGGGACATATCGGGAGGAGCGAATTCTCCGGGCATTGTTTCCGGCGTGACCAAGGAAGAGCTGAAAATATTGGGCAAAGACATTCACTTTATCAAAGTAGGTGCGCCTCAACTGGAAAAGACGGACAGTTTCTTTATCGGCTCCTGGTTATACATCCTGATATTGGTATTGATGATGGTTATCTGCGCAGGAACGTTATTCTATCTGCAAAAACGGATAAAAGAACTTCGCGATACGGTACGCGTAAAGAATAAACGGGCCAACAAAGTGGCGTCACGCCGGTTGAAACAGGCGCAACAATACATGCACAATGGAAAAGAGAGCGATTTTTACGAGGAGATGATGCGGGCATTGACGGGATATGTAAGCGATAAATTGAATATCCCGATAGCCGACCTCTCCAAAGAAAATATCAGAAACGAACTGTTGCAGCGCGGAATTTCCGAAAATGATGTAACCGGATTACTGCAAATCATATCCGATTGCGAATTCGCCCGTTACTCTCCGGGAGCTTCCATACAGATGAATAACATCTATCAATCCGCACTGGATTTGATCGGACGTTTTGAGAATAAATTGTAAAACCGAACCGGAATAAAGATTAAAATATGAAACATACAAAAGCCATCCTGTTGATATTGCTGCTGGTAGGTGGGGTATTCTCCCTTTCTGCCAAGGAGCTGACACAAGCGGAACAAGTGGAGATATGGAACAGCGCCAACGACGCTTATGGGAAAGGGGCATACGATGAGGCTATCGTAGCTTACGACTCCCTGCTGGCATCCGGTTATGAAAGCGCCAAACTTTATTATAATCTGGGTAATGCCTATTTCAAAAACAACCGTATCGGCAAAGCTATTCTGAATTACAACCGAGCGCTGCAACTTGCCCCTTCCAGCGAGGATATTCAATACAATCTGCAAGTAGCCAACGCACACACAGTAAACCGTATCGACGCCGTTCCGGAATTTTTCCTGACAACCTGGTTCCGTTCCCTGCGTACCATGTTCAACTCGAACGGATGGGCCGTATTAAGCCTCATATTTTTAGGCATTACCTTAGCCGGAGCAATGGTTTATCTGTTAAGCGGGACTGTCCGTGGGCGTAAAATCGGTTTTTCGGCCGGAGTTATTGCATTAATTCTGTTCATCTTTGCCGTTTTTTTCTCTATCCGCCAAAAAAACCTGAAAGTGGATTCTTCGGAAGCTATCGTAATGAGCAGTGCGGCTCCGGTAAAAAGCTCTCCCGATTCCAACGGGACAGACCTTTTCATTCTGAATGAAGGAGCAAAAGTAACGATTCTGGACAATCTGAACGGCTGGTACGAAATCGTAATCGCAAGCGGAAACAAAGGCTGGATATCCGGAGAATACGTAGAGATAATCTAACGCCATGTCGAAATTATTGGATAGAGCGGTCGAAGAGTTGGCCAAATTGCCGGGAATCGGAGAACGTACTGCATTGCGGCTCGCCCTTCACTTATTACGACAGCCGGCAGAACAGGTTTCTGCCCTGAGCGAATCGATAGACCGGTTCCGGAGAGAAGTGAAATATTGTAAAAAATGCAATAACCTGTCGGATACGGATATTTGTCCTATCTGTGCAGACAGCAGCCGCGATAAAAGTATTATCTGCGTGGTAGAACAGGTGAAAGACGTGCTTTCTATCGAACATACCGGACAATACAAAGGAGTATATCACGTCTTGGGAGGCGTTATCTCCCCGATGCAAGGGATAGCGCCATCCGACCTGAAAATAGATTTGTTGCTCGAAAACATCTCTCAAGGAGGCGTACAGGAAGTCATTCTCGCCCTCAACACCTCGATCGAAGGAGAAACCACCTCGTATTATTTAGCACGAAAACTGAAAGATTTGAATGTCAAGGTATCGACCATCGCAAGAGGAATAGGTTTCGGCGATGAATTGGACTATGCCGACGAGATTACACTGGTACACGCTATTCACAACCGCCTCCAGATGTAACCCTTATCAGAACGGATAACCGATTCCGAAATGGAGAGCCGTATTCTTTAACTTAAAACTCTGTATCCACCTCTTTCCGGCAGGCCAACCCGGATTATGCAACTGAACCCCCCAATCGAGGCGCAACACGAAATAGTTGAAATCGAATCGCAATCCTGCCCCGGTATTGAATCCCAGTTGTTTATAAAATGTGTTGAATTTAAAACGGGCTTCGGGATTGATCTCCCCTTTCCCGTTCGACCAAATATTTCCCACATCGAAAAATACGGCTCCGCGCAAAGGGCCGGCAATAGGGAAACGAGCTTCCAGATTGGTTTCCAACTTCAGGTCTCCCACCTGGTTGGGATAACGGGCGTCATCCTGTTCGGGAGTCGCTCCGGGGCCGAGCGTACGTACCTGCCAACCACGCATACTGCTGCTCCCCCCTGCAAAAAACATACGTTCGAAAGGCATCGACTTGGTATTCCCATAAGCGTATCCTCCCCCTGCATAAAAACGGTAAACAAGCGCTGCTTTTTCACTGAATTTATAACGGAAACTGACATTTACCTCACTCCGTACATATTGTGCATACCGTATTCCGAATATCTTATAATAATTCTCATCATTCCGGTAAGTACGGGCTTTCGAACGGATTACCGAAACCAAATTCAAAAAATTACCGCTCGTTTCCGTATTTACCCGCACCGAAATAGTTTTAATTCTCGGCGTATTCTGCGTCGTATAATTAAAGGAACCGAACATCCCCAAAATAAGCTGCGATTCATAACTATTCCGCAAATAGGGATTCTGAATGCTGTTCCAATAGTCCTGACTGATCCACGGCACCTTGATAAGGCTCAGGTTAATCGGCCGGAACACATAACTGAGGTATTTCCCGTTCGACCAATTATAACCGAAAGCCACGCTGCTCAATGTACGGTTATAATCAGGCCGTTGTTGCCGGTTATAGGAAAGTGAAATTTGCGAATTAACGTTATAGATTTTTTTATAACGGTCCAATTTAAAAGGAACCATAAAACGGGGGAAAGTCAATGAAGCGGAAACCCCTATCTCATACGAATTTTTCTTCCCTGCCGCCCTCACGAAATCATAAGCGGTTTTCAAGCTGATATCGAAAATATCGGCACCTTTAAAAATATTTTTATTGGAATACCCCAACGTGAGGGACAACCCCGTATAGTTGGCATTGGTAGAAGCTTCAGCTTCTATCTTATACCCCTGTTTCAATACCGGAGTACAAAGTATCGTACAGTCGAGATACCCTTCCTGCGTCACATCCAACGAGTCCGAATCATTGCCGATAAAGGTAACGTAATTCTCTTCTTCGGAATCGGTTTCAGAAAAAAGAATATTGACATTCTTAAAATATTTCAGATTGGAAATATTATAGCTGGTCGCATCGATCGCTGTCTTCGTATAAATATAGTTCGGATAGATACCGATAGCACGCGTCAATACTTCCGGACGGATATTGGGTTTCACCCCTTTTCTGTAAATATAATGAAAGCCATTATACAGCACCGTATCATAAGCAATGGTATCCGCCGCTGCAGCCACCGGATCATAATCGGAATTGATATAAATATTCCGGATCCGGAATATTTTGTTATTTTCCAAATTATTGGCTACGTTATTCTGCAATATGTTCACCACCACGCTCGCCGTATAATCCTGTTGCAAGGTATCCACGATATAACGGATATTATTGACGGAGAATTGGTAGTACCCTAAATTTTCCAGATTTTGCGCAATACGGGTACGTTCCTCCTCCATTTTCGTCCGGTCCAACAACTGCCCTACCCGCAACAGGGAAGAAGCCGTATCGGAAAGAACCGCATTCCGTAAAGAACGATCCTGAAACCGGTAACCGATATCCGATATCTTATAAGGAATACCGGCTACAACGGAATAGTCCACCTCCGCCTTTTTCTTCTTCAGTACTACACTATCGCTGACAGAAGCGTCATAAAAACCCTTGGCATTCATAAAAAGGCGCATATCCCTTACGGAACGCTGGGTAAGCGTCGAATCCAAAAGTATCGGTTCCTCTCCTATTCTCCTCAATGTACGTTGAAACCACGTGGATTTAGCGGTATCGGAAAGATTATACACCCATAGGAAAAAAGGGGCTCCGAAAATTTTTTTATTGGGGGTCTGGGTCGTAGGAATAAAACGCTCCAATTCCGAAGGAGACACCCTTTCCATTTTCGGCAATGTATCGGGATATTCGATGCGGATAGTGTTCTTCGTAAGCAAATATTTACTTTCAGGCAGTTTCCGGGTTACGTTACAGGCACATAACATAACCGCAGAAACCGCCCCGAATAATATTTGTAATTTATGCCGCATTTCCACAGGTCAAATATAAAAAAATGAGAGGTGAAAGGAAAGGGGCACTGAGCAATATCCTGCTGCGCTGTACCGATTAGCTACACTGTTTTGTTTGCCCGGCGTTTCCGTTCCGTTTCATCTAAATAGATTTTCCTCAACCGTATCGCTTTGGGCGTTACTTCGACGTACTCGTCACCTTGTATATATTCCAGCGCCTCTTCCAACGAAAATACTTTCGGCGGAGCGATATTGGTCTTTTCGTCCGACCCGCTGGCACGCATATTGGTCAATTTCTTGGATTTGGTAAGGTTTACCACAATATCGTCCGGGCGGGTATTTTCTCCGACTACCTGGCCGGCATATATCTCCTCATTCGGTTCTACGAAGAAGATACCCCTGTCCTGCAATTTATTGATAGCATAAGCGTACGATGTACCCGTTTCCATAGCAATCAACGACCCGTTGATACGCATCTCTATCTCGCCCCGGTACGGTTCAAATCCCGTCAGCCGATGCGCCATTACAGCTTCTCCGGCAGTAGCGGTCAGCAAATTGCTGCGCAGTCCGATAATCCCTCTCGACGGGATCTCGAATACCAAACGGTTGCGCCCCTGATTACTGTCCATATGAATCATGCTGCCCTTACGCTTGGTCACCATTTCGATAGCACGCCCCGCATACTCTTCCGGCAAATCGATCGTCAATTCTTCTATCGGTTCGCATTTCTGGCCGTTTATCTCTTTGATAATCACCTGCGGCTGTCCGACCTGCAATTCATATCCTTCCCGGCGCATCGTTTCGATTAAAACACTTAAATGCAAGACACCCCGTCCATAAACGATAAAACTATCGGAAGTTTCTCCCGGTTCTACCCGGAGCGCCAGATTCTTTTCCAATTCCCGTTCCAAACGTTCTTTCAGGTGGCGGGAGGTAACGTATTTCCCGTCACGCCCGAAGAAAGGCGAATCGTTAATGGTAAACAACATACTCATCGTAGGTTCGTCGATAGCAATCGGTTCGAGCGGTTCCGGATTCTCGAAATCGGTAATGGTATCGCCAATCTCGAATCCTTCGATACCGGTAATGGCACATATCTCCCCGCACGGTACTTCCGCCACTTTGTTTTTTCCCAACCCTTCAAACAGCATCAACTCTTTGATACGGGTTTTTACCATCGTTTTCCCATCCCTTTTAGCCAGCGTTACAGGCATTCCCGCTTCCAATTTGCCGCGCGTCAGCTTACCGATTGCCGTACGCCCCACATACGGAGAATACTCCAAAGAAGTAATCAATAACTGGGGAATTCCTTCCTGTACCATCGGCTCCGGAATATCTTCAATAATCACATCCAACAAAGCGGTAATATCGTTAGTCGGCTTTTTCCAATCCAGCGACATCCAACCCTGTTTCGCACTGCCGTATACGGTCGTAAAATCCAATTGTTCTTCGGTAGCGTCCAATGCGAACATCAAATCGAATACCTCTTCCGCCACCTCCTCCGGACGACAGTTCGGTTTATCCACCTTATTCACTACCACAATAGGTTTTTTCCCCAGATTCAACGCTTTCTGCAAAACGAAACGCGTCTGAGGCATTGTCCCTTCGAAAGCATCTACCAACAACAACACCCCGTCCGCCATATTCAATACCCGTTCTACCTCTCCACCGAAATCGGAGTGCCCCGGAGTATCTATAATATTGATTTTATAATCTTTATAACGTACCGATACGTTCTTCGCAAGAATAGTGATACCCCGTTCCCGTTCGATATCGTTATTATCCATAATCAGTTCACCGACTTTGCTGTTGTCCCTGAACAGTTTCCCCTGTAAAATCATTTTATCGACCAACGTCGTTTTACCGTGATCGACATGTGCGATAATCGCAATGTTCCTTAATTTCTGCATCTTTCATTTTTTATGAGATACAAAGGTAGCTGTTTCGTTCGATAATCGAACACTTTTTCAAAAAAAAACTATCTTTGTCTGTTGCAAACAACTCATTAATTAACAGCGAAGAAAGGCAATATTATGGATGAGATAATTAATGTAAAACGGAGCGACGGCTCTTTTTCCAGAATTATCCTCGGAAACACGGAAAAACATCTGGAAACCCTACTGAAAGGGCAACGGGTGATCGCCATTACAGATACCAATGTCTACAAACATTATAAACATATCATCGATTCCTACGAGCATATCATTATCGGATTAGGAGAAGAAAACAAAACCCTCTCCTCCGTTTCCGATATCTATGACAGTTTAGTAGCTTTGGGCGCTGACCGCAAATGTTATATTTTAGGGTTCGGCGGAGGAATCGTGACCGATATCGCCGGTTTTGCCGCCAGTACCTATATGCGGGGAATACGGTTCGGATTCGTCGCTTCCACATTATTGGCACAGGTCGATGCCAGTGTCGGGGGCAAAAACGGAGTAAATTTCGAAGGCTATAAAAACATGGTAGGGACCTTTAACCAACCCGACTTCGTCATCTGCGATACCGACCTGCTCAAAACACTGCCTGAAAGGGAAATACATGCCGGATTGGCAGAAATCATCAAAGCAGGACTGATATGCGATGCCGGGCTGTTCCACCTTTTCGAGACACACTCCTTTTCCGATTTTTATCAGGACAAAACACTGCTGAACACGGTTATCAAAGCATCTATCCAAATAAAAGCCGGAGTCGTCGAACAAGACGAACGGGAAGCCGGCGAACGGCGCAAACTGAATCTCGGGCACACTTTCGCCCACGCCATAGAGAAAAGCAGCCACGCTTATCTTCACGGCGAAGCGGTAGCAATCGGCCTCTGCATCGCTGCCCGTATATCCGAGAAATTAGGGAAACTGACACACGAAGAGACGGAGCGGATAAAAAAAGCGGTCGAACGAATGGGACTCCCCACGGAAACGGATATCGATACCGAAACGCTTTTCAATGCCCTCAAAATAGACAAAAAGAAAGAGAACGACTCGGTAAATTTCGTACTGATGAACGGCATCGGAAATTGTACCGTAAAAAAACTTTCTTTCGATGAGTTATCACGACTATTAAATATTTAAAAATGCGACGAGAAGAACGTTACGAAAAAATAATCGCATGGTTTCAGGAAAATATGCCGATAGCGGAAACGGAACTACACTATAAAGACCCTTATCAATTATTGGTAGCTGTAATTCTTTCCGCCCAATGCACCGATAAACGGGTCAATATGACTACTCCGGCATTTTATGAACGGTTTCCGACGTCGAAAGAGCTCGCTTCGGCAACGGAAGAAGAGATATTCGGTTATATCAAGAGCATCTCTTACCCGAACAACAAAACGAAGAACCTGCATAAAATGGCTCAACAGCTCGAGAAAAATTTCGGGGGAAAAGTTCCGGAAACGGTCGAAGAGCTGATGACACTCGCAGGAGTAGGCCGCAAGACTGCCAACGTAGTCGTTTCCGTAGCGTACGGACAATCCGCTATGGCCGTAGATACCCATGTTTTCCGGGTTTCCGCCCGCATAGGGCTTACCGTAGGGGCCAAGAACCCGCTCCAAACCGAAAAACAGTTAGTGCAACATATCCCGGAAGAACTGATCCCCATTGCCCACCATTGGCTTATTCTGCACGGCCGTTACGTATGCACCGCACGCAAACCCAAATGCGACGCTTGCGGAATCCGTCCCTGGTGCAAAACCGGAAATCTCACGAAAGGAAAAGAAACGGACTCCGGCGAAAAAGAGCCCCGGAAGAAAAACAGAACGAATAAAAAAATCAAAGAACCGGAACAGGTTTAACAACATACACCCGTATCCGGACAACCGAATCACAATAATTCGTCCATAAAAATTTTATCTGAGGACATAAAAGGTTCCGATTAATCGGATCCTTCCAAAAACAGAATAAAAGCAGGAAACCGCATAACAGTTTCCTGCTTTTATTCTGTCATTATCGAATATTTATCCCAAAATCTGTTTAAACAGTTTTTTCATTCCGGCTTCTTCTTCGATTAAAGCAGGAAGTTCGGCAATGGCAACTCGTTTTTGCGCCATCGTATCGCGGTAACGAACAGTAACGCTCTTATCCTCCAACGACTGATGGTCTACCGTAACGCACAACGGAGTACCTATCGCATCCTGGCGGCGGTAACGTTTTCCGATACTGTCTTTCTCGTCGTACTGGCATGCATAATCGAATTTCAAGCTATCGATAATTTCACGAGCCACTTCGGGCAGCCCGTCTTTTTTGATAAGAGGCAATACCGCAACTTTGACAGGAGCAATGGCAGCCGGTATTTTCAATACCACCCGTTCGTCTTTCGAACCGTCTTCTTTCGTTAAGGTTTCCTCCGTATATGCAGCAGAAAGCACCTGAAGCACCATCCGATCCACTCCGATAGAGGTTTCTACCACATACGGGACGAAACTTTCCGACGTCTCCGGATCGAAATATTGTATCTTACGTCCCGAAAATTTCTGATGATTTCCCAAATCGAAATCGGTACGGGAATGAATCCCTTCCACCTCTTTGAATCCGAACGGGAACTTAAACTCTATATCGGCCGCAGCATTCGCATAATGCGCCAATTTTTCATGGTCGTGAAAACGGTACATGTCATCGCCGAAACCGAGTGCCTTATGCCACTTCATACGAAATGCCTTCCAGTGCTCATACCATTTCATCTCATCGCCCGGATGCACGAAGAACTGCATCTCCATCTGTTCAAACTCCCGCATACGGAAGATAAACTGACGGGCTACTATCTCATTACGGAACGCCTTGCCTATCTGTGCGATACCGAAAGGAATCTTCATCCGCCCGGTTTTCTGGACATTCAGGAAATTAACGAAAATCCCCTGTGCCGTTTCAGGGCGCAGGTAAATGGTCCCGGCACCTTCGGCAACCGATCCTATTTTCGTTTCAAACATCAGGTTGAACTGGCGCACCTCCGTCCAATTCTTCGTTCCGGAGATGGGGCATACGATACCGCAATCCTCTATAATCGTCTTTACTTCCGCCAGGTTATTATCGGTCAAAGCCGTTACCATACGATGGTTCACTTCGTCCCTTTTCTTCCTCAGTTCCGTTACCCGGGGATTGGTTTCCACGAACATCGCTTCGTCGAAAGCCTCTCCGAAACGTTTACGTGCCTTCTCCACCTCTTTGGCAATCTTCTCATCCTGTTTTGCCAGCCAATCCTCTATCAACACGTCGGCACGATACCGCTTCTTGGAATCTTTATTATCTATCAACGGGTCATTGAACGCCCCCACATGGCCGGATGCTTCCCACACTTTCGGATGCATAAAGATAGCCGCATCGATACCGACAATATTTTCGTTCAGGCGCACCATCGCATCCCACCAATATTTCTTAATGTTATTTTTCAGCTCCACCCCCAACTGTCCGTAATCATATACGGCACTCAAACCGTCATATATCTCGCTGGACGGGAAAATAAATCCATACTCCTTACTGTGGGCGATTAACTTTTTAAATAAATCTTCCTGTGTCATTCCTCTTATTTTTAGGAGCATCCCTCCTCCTCCGGATTTTCCGCCGGACTCCGGACACTCAAACAGAACTGTTCTTTCCTTACCTCTGCGGATAAGGCTATTGCAAAGGTAATGAAAGGATTTTATACTGCAAAAATATAGAAAAAGGAGCTTTCTTCCGACAAAACCGGATAAACCGGCATTCCTTTTCTCAAAAACCGTTATTTAACGGATATAACAAAAGCTGTCCGGCAAAAAGAGATAAGCGTCTCCGGTAAAAACCGGAGTCGGTTTCTCTATTCTGTAAAAATAAGTTATCTTTACTTTTTGAAAAGA
>DVIX01000074.1 GCA_018710935.1 Candidatus Avirikenella pullistercoris
TCTATCGCAACAGGAGTAAACAAAGCGATAAAGTTCTCACACTCTTTATCTATAAAAAGTTCGTATGAATTGACACTTTTTTCCCTTGTAATAACTTCATGGGCACACTCCGTGTCATAAGACAATAAGGCCTCATGAGCTTTTTTTATCTGACTCGAAGCAAGCTGCCACATCTCGGCCATTGCCTGCTTAATTCTTATTATTTCTACATCTGTCGGTCTCATATAGCTTTTCCCTTTTTTATTAAACAATCTCAACATTTTATCCTATCCGAACCGCCCCGTAATATAATTTTGGGTAGCCTCTTTGGCAGGATTCAGGAATATTTTTTTCGTATCGTCGTACTCTATCAACTCTCCCATATAAAAGAAAGCCGTCTTATCGCTTACACGTCCAGCCTGCTGCATATTATGGGTAACGATAACTATGGTATAATTCTCTTTCAATTCATATATCAAATCCTCTACTTTCAAAGTAGAAATAGGGTCTAACGCAGAAGCCGGCTCATCCATCAACAAAATAGACGGAGAAATAGCCAAAGCTCTTGCAATACAAAGCCGCTGCTGCTGCCCACCCGACAACTCAAATGCCGACTTTTTCAACTTATCCTTTACCTCGTTCCACAATGCAGCGCCTTTTAACGATTCCTCTACACGCTGTTCAATATATTTTTTATCACGGACTCCATTGACTCTCAATCCATAAGCTACATTTTCAAAAATAGATTTCGGAAACGGATTAGGCTTCTGAAACACCATCCCCACATTTTTACGCAATTCATCCACCTCGATTCCTTTTGCATAAATATCTACTCCGTCTATCAATATTTCTCCCGTCAGTTTGGCACCGTCAATTAAATCGTTCATCCGGTTAAAAAGCCTAAGAAAGGTCGATTTCCCACATCCGGAAGGCCCGATTAAAGCAGTCACCGTATTTTTTTCAATTTCCATGTTGATATTTTTCAAAGCATGAAAATCATTGTAATAAAAATTTACATTTTTAGAAGCTATCGCTACCATATATCAACTTAATTAAAATTCGTACGTTCGTATTCCGGTAATCGTTAAGAAAGCGTCTTTTTACTAAAATATTTTCTCAACACACTCGCCATTATATTAAAAAACAAAACCATCATTATCAGGACAAGTGCAGTACCATAAGCAATCGGACGAGCCGCCGTAATATCCGTTCCGCTCGTTGAGATAACATACAAATGGTATGGCAATGCCATTACCTGATCGAAAATGGAAGCAGGCAATTTCGGCAAGAAATAAGCTACTGCCGTAAACAAAATCGGAGCCGTTTCTCCCGATACCCGTCCGATAGACAATATCAATCCCGTTGTGATATTCGGCATTGCCATCGGCAAAATTACTTTTCGGATAGTCTGCAATTTCGAAGCCCCTAAAGCAAGACTTCCCACCCGATAAGAATCATCGATAGCACGCAAAGCCTCCTCCGTAGTGCGTATAACCACCGGCAAAACCAACAATCCCAATGTAAACGAACCGGCAATAATGGAATCGCCGAACTCCAATGCATTCACAAACAACGCCATCCCGAAAAGGCCGAATACAATCGAAGGGACACCGCTTAAATTATTGGTCATAATACGGATGAACTTTACAATCCAATTATTGCCCGCATATTCACTGATATAGATTCCCGAGAAAACCCCAATGGGAAAAGCTACGATCATACTCCCCACAATCAATGCCAGGGTTCCTACAATAGCCGGGAATATTCCTCCGCCTGTCATTCCGTCTTCGGGAGCCGAAGTAAGAAATTCCCAATCGACGACACCGATTCCTTTAACGATAATAAAACCCAATATCCAAAAAAGAATGCCCACTACCGCAAAACTCAGCAACCGAAAAAGAGAGAAGGCAACTTTTTGGGTAATCCTTTTTCGCTGCATACCTGTCATTTTTTTCATACTATTGCCTTCCTATTTTTTTAGAATTGATAAACTCCACACTAATACTGATAATTAAGGTCATCACAAAAAGGATACAACCTAACATAAAAAGAGCTTCATAATGCGCGCCACCGGCCGGAGCCTCTCCCAATTCCGCCGCAATGGTAGCCGGAATCGTACGCATCGGCTCCAATAAAGTGGTAGGGATAACCGCTGCATTACCGGTAACCATCAAAACAGCCATGGTTTCTCCGATAGCTCTGCCAATACCCAATACGACAGCTGCCGTAATCCCGGATAAGGAATAAGGTATAACGACTTTATAGATAGTCTGCCAATGTGAAGCCCCTAACGAAAGACTCGCTTCTTTCATCGAACGAGGAGTAGTACGCAATGCGTCCTCTGCAACCGTAATGATAGTAGGCAATGCCATAATAGCCAGAATTATACTTCCTGCCAAACCGGTTTCACCTACCGACAAGCCGAATCCTTTCTGAATCAAAGGCACAATAACGACCAATCCGAAAAATCCATATACAACAGAAGGAATTCCCGCCAGAAGTTCGATAACCGGTTTCAACATGCTTCGTAGCCGGCTATCGGCTAACTCCGCCAGATATATAGCGACTGCCAACCCGAAAGGCAATGCAATCAATATCGCCCATAAACTAACCCAAAGCGTTCCCATGACCAAGGGCAATACTCCGAAAAGAGGCGCAGGCTGCGATGTCGGATACCAATACTTACCGTCGAAAAAATCACCGGGACGAATATGCCCTTCTTCCATGACTTTAATACCCGATGCAGTAGAATCTACATACATTTTAGGGACAAAAGCGATTATTCCCGGCTCTTTCGAAACGAGCTGCCCAATACATTGAGGTACGTACTGCAATTCATCCCCCATCTCTTCTTCGGTAAAATAGGCCGGCAAATCATTTAACCTGAATAAAAGTATCGGTTCATCATTTCCTCCTACTTCACTCCATAAAGTAACTTTCGAATCGAATACTTCCATAATCTGTTCAGGAGAAAGTTTCGATACAGGGTTTTCCGAATTCACTACCAAAGCATATCCTTCTTCTATATCGGAACTTTTAAAAAGTCCCATCCCTTCACTGAAAAGAAATATTACAATCAATATGACGGTAAGCGTCGTAACACTGGAACAGAGCATTAAAAATTTTTCAGCGATAAGCTCTGTTACTTTTCTCAATTTCATGAAGCAATAAACCTCGGATTATTATTTAACAGGAATATAACCTACCTCTTTCACAATTTTTTGCCCTTGCTCGGACATCATATAATCGATAAAGTTTTTCACTTTATTATTATCTTTTACCGTATAGAAGTAGAGCGGACGAACTATCGGATACGTTTTATTTTTCGCATTTTCAAAAGATGGAACTACATAGTTAGCCCCGTCATAAGAAACACTCAACGGTTTTACTTCCGTATTCAGATAAGCCAATCCCACATAACCGATCGCCCCTTTCGTCTGGCTTACAGACTGAATTATAGCCCCTGTTGCCGGCATACTCAGAATAGAAGGCATATAATTTTTATTTTTCAATACGCTTTCCTTAAAAAATTCATACGTACCCGAACTCGTTTCCCTTGAATAAACCACAATTTTCATATCGTCGCCACCGACCTCTTTCCAATTCGTTATCTTACCGGTAAAAATATCTTCCAATTGTTCCCTCGTCAATTTAGACACCTTATTCGCAGGATTGACAACTACGGCTAAAGCATCATACGCTATCAACGTTTCAACAGCACTTTTCCCTTCTTGCTGTAATTTAGCCCTTTCTTCAAATTTAATTTTACGTGAAGCCATTGCAATATCCGTCGTTCCGTCAAGCAAAGCGGAAATACCTACCCCACTGCCTCCGCCGGTAACCGTTACATCGGAATTCTTATTGATTTTAGCATAACTTTCAGCCTCTTTCTGCGCAAGAGGCAAAACAGTATCACTTCCTTTAATCTTCTGTGAAAAACCCGGATTTACCGCAATGGCCAAAACGGCCAACAACACTGATAATTTCTTCATTTTTACAACTTGTTTTAAATTATATTTCCAAAATCAGAATTTAAGCTGAAGGCGTAACGTAAACAGATTGTCTTTTATATTCGTCATAAAATTATCGTACTTATCTGCCGAATATAAATTCTGAGACTTTTCATTCCAGACGAAATCATAATACGCCATTATTTTGAATATCTTTTTAAACTCATAAGCAGCACCTACCCCTAAAGTCGTATAAGCAATATCACCTTTCCCTGTACCCGTACCTTCTACACCTATTTCATCTCCTTTTATCTTACGGTTAGGGTCGAAATAATCCAATCTTACGACCGTAGAAAAATTGCTTTTCCCGATATTCTGTACCCAATACAATACATATCCGATAAATTGACGGTTATATACAGGTTCCGTTATCTCTTTCTTAGGGCTCATATCGCTATTCTTCAGTCCCGGTTGTTTCCCTCCGATTACCTCTCCCCTTAAAGCAGTCTTTCCCAATATAGTAGGGGCTGAAAACTGTATATCTCCCCCGAAATAGTGTCGTTTGGAATAACTGCCTTCCACACCCTGCCTTTCTACAAAAGCCTTAGTATGCGAATCGAACGAATATCCCGTACTCTGCGTATTCAATACTCCGCCTATATAAGCAGAGACACCCAATCCCAACGAAATTCCGTTTCTTTCATAAGCATACCCCAAACGTCCGATAAAATCCTTTCGTGAATCGACTTCCGGGTTTATTCCGTTCCCCACAAAAAGCCCCCCTTCAAAATTAAAGTGATTCAACCACGTATCTCTTTTACCCCGTAAACTGATTTTAGCTCCGATATCCCTTTCATCCGGGAATAATGTTTGATACATCCTCGTACGTTCGGGCGTTTCCCGCATCGACGATGAATAAGCAATTTCATGTCCGAACGGACGATTAAACACACCGACCGTAATTCCTGCTACCGACGACGGTGCTGTTACCGAAATGTAGCTGTCTTTTAATTTAACCCCTTTTTCAGTTGCATCGATTTGCAGGACACCATTAAAAATACCATATGTATAATCGAATTTCAACCTTCCCCGGCGTATCATAAACCGGTTATCGCTATACCCCGGGAAATTACCTCCTGTAAATGTTCCCGGCTGACCTTCTCCTTGTCCTATCTGCCACTGAACCTGCACATATCCGGATATTTTCAACCGTTGCAACCCCTTCAATTGTTTCTGAAGCATTCCGATCTCCTGTGCATTTTTTTCAGATAATGACACAGTATCCAATCCTGTTTTTTCTTCCTTCACATTCCTGTCTTGTGCGGGCAACGCAACAGTAAACAAGATGAAAGACACAATAAGCAATACTTTTTTAATCATTAAGACTCAAACAACGTTCTTACTTTAATTTTTCTTTATCAACATCGCAAAAGTAATGCCCTAACATTATCTCATTATCTCCATAATGTTAAGAAATCGTTAAGAAACCCATGAAAAAATTTGAATAAAAGGATGGAATTTGATATGGTAAAATACTATCGGAGAGGGCATCAACAAGCAAAACCCAAACCACTCATTACAATAAGGCCGAAAACATGAACCATATCCTATCAATTCGGCACCTGACTTTCCGATAACCGGAAACAATGAAATATATAACAATGATAAATTACCGGTCGATTACAAAAACCGAAATTACCGGATTATGATCGCTATTCCTATATTGCAACGGAATAATCCGGGTAGAAACTAACTTTATGCCGGAGGATAAAAGGGCAAAGTCCAACAATGTTTGTGTCGTCGTACGAATATCGAACGGTTCATATCCATAACGGGTGCTTTTCTTTTCCGTATCGGCAGCAAAAACAAATGTAGAATCGAATGTGTCTTCAGCTATCCGAAGCGGCACGAAATAAGAATCTTTCATCTCTTTTTCTCCCGGAATATATGAAGGTGGAACGGAATTCCAATCTCCTGCCGTAACCGCATATTTTTTATCTTGTAAAAAAGCATTCAGGAAATCCAATTCATTTTGCCGCATACTTCCGTCATCATAAGCCGAATTATGAGTATTATTTATATAAAGGGTATTTCCGTCCGCCATTTTGAAAGAAACACTCAACAGAGCCCGTTTTAAATTGAATAAACGTACAGGAAACGGGAAATTCCCCGGATATTGATACCGGACTACCTGCTGAGGGACATACCGGGAAAAAAATGCTAACCCGGATTGCACCTTTCCCATAGGAGCTCGCAACGGTATAGGGACAAAAGGAACCTTATAATTATATGCGAAAAAAGCATGATATCCGGGTAAAACCTTTTTTAAAGAATCGAATTCATTAATGTAGTAACTACGACGAGAATTTATATCTATTTCCTGTAACAGAATAAAATCTATTTCTTTATGCCTCCCGAGAAATGCAGCGATACTATCTAAATTCTCTATCGTTCTCCGTTTCGTCGTACGCATACTCCTTCCCCCATCGTAAAAAAAATCCATATCGTCGCCCAAACCTGCATACCCGATATTCCACGACAATAAACGAATCGTATCCGAAGAGAAAACAGGTGCTTCTTCATCCTCAAACAACACTTCTTTCGGTTCCGGGCAATACTCCATAACCCCCATTGCCAAAAGGAAAACAATAAACAATACGGCAATGGTAGTTACAAAAATAACCATCCCCTTTATTACTCTTCCGATTTTCTTTCTTCGTATCGCCATAACCAACTTCTCAGAAAAAAGAGATACAAAATTCAAACCGTAAATTATATGCCCTTTTTATTCTTATTTACATTGAATTTTTTCCAGATCGTCCCAAAACCGGCAATACGATTTATTCACACATTCAGCCCTCGTTACCGACACCGGATTTTCAGATGTCAAAGCCGCTACCGCTGCACTCATAGCAATACGATGGTCGTTAAAACTATCTACTGTCACGCCCCCTTTCAATCCACCACCCCGTATCACCATTACATTTTCATACGAATTATCTATTTCCGCCCCCATCGCTTTATAAATCGCAGTCAATGCATGCGCCCTATCGCTCTCTTTATGCTTCAAACGGTTCGTTCCCATCAAAACAGTTTGTCCCGAACAATTAACAGCCAATGCAATTAACGCAGGAAAAAGATCGGGACAATCCGTCGCATCGAAACTAAACCCAACCAAAGGCGCTTTAGAAATCGTTACTTTATCCCACTCTAAAGAAAGCCCCGCCCCAGCATAATCCAACGCATGCAAAATAGCTTTATCCGCTTGCAGGGAATGCGGATTCAAATTACAGACACTTACCTCCCCTGCAATAGCCCCCGCTACCAACAGGCAAGAAGCTCCGCTCCAATCCCCTTCCACATTATAACATTGAGGCCGGTAATGCTGATTCCCTTTAATATAAAAAGATTCATAATTTTCATTTTCCACCCGTACGCCAAAAGCACGCAACACTTCTATTGTCATATCAATATAAGGCCGACTGCGTAACCCTTTCACGTGTATCACCGAATCGGTCTCTGCCAAAGGCAAGGTAATCAATAACCCTGTAAGAAATTGAGAACTAAGGCTTCCGTCTATCGTAAGCTCCCCTCCTTTTATTTTCCCTTGCAATTCGATAGGCAAGAATCCTTTATTACTGCTAATCTTCACTCCCAACGCACGTAACGGCTCCTCCATCATCCCCACCGGGCGTTTCAATATCGAACCTGTTCCGGTAACCGTAACAGGAACATTCATCAATGCCGCTACCGGCGTAAAAAGCCTTGTTGCAAGCCCCGACTCCCCGATATTCAGGACAGCTCCTTCTGCATGGATAGGACCTCCATAAACGACACATTCTCTCCCTTTTATTTCAACCGAAGCCCCTAAATTCCGTACAACGGAAACAGCGGCATCTATATCATTACACGAATCGATATTTCGCAATATCGACTCTCCATGAGCCAAAGCCGATATCGCAACTGCTCTTTGAGCATAACTTTTCGACGCAGGTGCATACACCTCTCCTTTTACTTCCGACGGAAAAATCTCCTTTATCATCTACATTCCCATTCAAAAAAAGCGGTCTGACAACCGCTTTTCTCCAATTTATAACTAAAGCCTGTCGGCCATTCCTTTACATGAACTCTTTTAAACACGGTATATTTATAAAACCGTCCTCAAAAAGAACATCATTTAATTTAAATGTAAAGATATATTTTTTATGCAAAAAGATAAAAAAAAGATACCTTTGCAAGATAATTGTAATTTTTTATCCGGGAAACATCCCGGATTATCGAACCGTAACAATTACATCAAAAAAATTTTATTCCATAATAAAACCAAGGAAGACAACACAATATGAAAATTTTAGCGGAAATAGGCAGATATATGTTGTTGATGAAAAAAGTTTTCCAGCAACCCGTAAAAAAGTCTATTTTCCATCGGCAACTGATGGACGAAATGGAAAAACTCGGACTTAATTCCATAGGAATCGTAGCTATTATATCCGTATTCATGGGTGCTGTCGTAGCCCTTCAAATGGCTATCAACTTAGAATCCCCTTTCCTACCGAAATTCTTAATAGGTTATGCTACCCGCGAATCGTTGATTCTGGAATTCAGTTCTACTATCGTAGCATTGATACTGGCAGGGAAAGTCGGTTCCAATATCGCTTCCGAAATAGGTACTATGCGGATTACCGAACAAATAGACGCTTTGGAAATCATGGGAGTAAATTCAGCGAATTACCTGATATTACCTAAAATCGTATCAGCCCTGATTTTTTTTCCGTTCTTGACTTTATTAAGCATGATCGTAGGGATGTTCGGAGGGTATATGATTGTATTCACGGTAGATATGATGACACCCGACGATTTTCTGACGGGAATGACAGACGATTTCCGCCCTTTCTTAGTTTTATACGGTGTTGTAAAAATGATTATTTTTGCTTTCATCATCACTTCCGTATCTTCCTATTACGGATATTATGCCAAAGGGAATTCTCTGGAAGTAGGCCGTTCAAGTACGAAAGCCGTCGTTTCCAGTACCATTGTTGTACTGATATTCAATGTCATTCTGACAAAATTATTCTTTAATTATTAATCGACTGCTATGATAAAAGCTGTTCATATAAATAAAACATTCGAAGACGGCCATAAAGTTTTAGACGATATTTCCGCAACATTCGTGACAGGAAAAACCAATCTGATTATCGGACAAAGCGGTTCCGGAAAAACCGTTTTGCTGAAATCACTGGTCGGATTACACAAAATAGACAGCGGCCAAATTTTTTATGACGACACTTGCTACAGCGATTTATCTTTCCAAGAGAAGAAAAAAGTAAGGCAACAGGTAGGGATGCTTTTTCAAGGAGGAGCATTATTTGATTCCTTTACCGTTGAAGAAAATGTAAAATTCCCGTTAGATTTATTTACAAACAAAGCGGAAAGTGAAAAATTGGATATTGTAAATGCCTGTTTAAAAAGGGTCAATCTAATCAATGCCAATAAACTTTATCCTTCTGAAATAAGCGGCGGTATGACTAAACGGGTAGCTATCGCCCGCGCTATCGTAGTAAACCCGAAATATCTATTTTGTGATGAACCCAACTCAGGACTCGATCCGATGACTTCTATCGTAATCGATAACCTGATTAAAGAAATCAGCGAAGAATACAACATCACTACGATTATCAATACCCACGACATGAATTCCGTTATGGAAATAGGAGAAACCATTATCTTTATTTACAACGGGAAAAAATGGTGGGAAGGAACAAAGAACGATATTTTACACTCGGATAATAAAGAGCTGAATGATTTTGTGTTCGCTTCTTCGATGGCTAAACGGGCAAAAAAGAACATGCTTTAACTCATTCTCATCTAAATTCAATTTTTATGAATTGTTTCGGGACTCTATATAGAACTACAATTTTCGGAGAATCACACGGCATCGAAATAGGAGCCGTTATCGACGGTTGCCCGGCAGGCATTCCTCTCTGCGAAGACGACTTTATTCCCGATTTAGACAGACGGCGCAGTGGAACCAGGGGAACCACACCCCGCAAAGAATCCGACCTTCCGGCTATCGTAAGCGGTGTATTCAACGGATTTACCACAGGAGCTCCCATTACTGTTCTATTCAAAAATGAAAATGTTTTAAGCAACGACTATAAAAATCTGATTACCCATCCCCGTCCGGGGCATGCCGATTTCGTAGCTCAAGTCAAATACAAAGGTTTTACCGATTACAGAGGCGGCGGACATTTTTCAGGACGTATTACATTAGGGGTTGTCGCTTCCGGTGTGATTGCAAAAAAAATATTAGAAAAAGAAAATATAAACATACAAGCTTCTATTCTGAATATCGGCGGAGAAAACGATAAAAATCGTTTTTCCGAGATTATAGAAGATGCTCTACGTAACCGTAATTCTATCGGTGGGACTATCGAATGCAAAGCATCCGGCATTCCCATAGGCTTAGGAGAACCATTTTTTAATTCAGTAGAAAGTCTCATCAGCCACGCCATTTTCGCTATTCCCGCCGTAAGAGGCATCGAATTCGGCGACGGATTCAAAGCAGCATTCCAAAAAGGAAGCGAACACAATGACCTTATTGCCGATAGAAACGGGAAAACAGTAACCAACCATGCCGGAGGAATAAACGGAGGAATCACGAACGGGAACGATATTATTTTCCGTATCGCCGTAAAACCCACCTCAAGCATCAGTTCCCCACAAATGACTTTCAATACGGAAACGCAAAAAATAGAAGAACTGGTTATTAAAGGACGGCACGATGCCTGCATTGCACTTCGTGTCCCCGTTATCGTAGAAGCCATGACCGCACTCGTACTTGCCGACCTTTCGCTGATTCATAAAAAATAAACCGAAACGACCGGTTCCTTCCCGTCATTTCCAACAGATTATCATTCCTTAATATAAACCCGCTTAACCCGGCTCGATATGCCTGTCAATATCTCATAAGGAATGGTTTCCAACTTTTCCGCCATATCCTCAATAGAAGGGACATTCCCGAAAACAACGACCGAATCGCCTACTCCGGCATCTATTCCCGTTATATCTATCATACAGGCATCCATGCAAATATTTCCTACGATAGGAGCCATCTTACCGTTTACCCGCATACTCCAATTTCCGCAACTCAATTTACGCCTCAACCCGTCCGCATATCCTATCGGTACAGTAGCGATAACCGCATCATGATCCAATACCTGTTGTCTGTTATAACCGACACTCTCCCCCCTTGTATGTCGTTTTACCTGAACAATAACGCTTTTCAAGGTATTTACGACATGCAAATTATGCCTTCCCAAAGGACTGATACCATACAATCCGATACCTAATCTCACCATATCGAACTGTGCTTGCGGAAACCGCTCTATCGCAGAACTATTACATATATGGCGTATTATTTTATACGGTTTCAACGCTTCACATATCCGGCTGCTAATACGATCGAATGCCTCTATCTGCCCCAAAGTAAAACTATCATGCGCAGGATTATCGCTCGACGTCAAATGAGAAAAGACAGAACGCACCCGGATATCGTTATTCCCCTTAAGCCGAAATATCAACTCTTCCAACTCGAATTCCCCGAATCCCAACCGGTGCATTCCCGTATCTAATTTAATATGAATCGGATATGCTGATTCTCCTGCACGCCGTACCTCTTTACAAAAAGATTCCAAAGAAGCAAAATCATATATCTCCGGTTCCAGACGGTGTTCGATCATTGAGGCATATCCCCCCGGCTCGCTATTCAATACAATAATAGGTGTAGTAATACCTCCTTCCCGGAGGACAACTCCCTCATCGGTATATGCAACCGCAAGATTATCTATATGCTGTTGCTCCAAAGCACGCGCAACATCTACCGAACCGCTCCCGTAAGAGGACGCTTTGACCATAGCTGTCATCCTCACTCCGGATTGCAATAATCCCCGATAATAATTCAGGTTATAAACCATGGCATCTAAATCGACTTCCATAACGGTAGTATGAATCTTTTCCTCGAACACGCGGCTTATCCGTTCAAAAGAAAACCTACGGCTTCCTTTTAACAAAATTGCAGCATGGGCAAAATATTTTCTGTCCGCATAACGAATAAAATCGTCCGTCGTCATATAAAAGGCCGTTTCTATCCCTTTAAAAACCTCTCTATTTTCAATAATATCAGGGCCTATACCTACTAAATAATCGACTTTTTTCCCTTTTATCAATTCCGCTACTTTCCCATATAACACCCCTTTTTCATATCCGGACTGATAAATATCGGAAAGCACCACTATCCGGCGGGAACAATCCTTTCCGACAGATGACAAATAATCCAACGCTATCGACAAAGAATTCAAATCGCTATTGTAACTATCATTTACAATACGGCTTCCTGAGATTCCTGCTTTCAATTCCAAACGCATGGCTACCGGCTCCAAACGGGAACATCTCTCCACTACCCGTGCCAAATCCGTTTCATCGAAACAGGCATAGAAAGCCAATGCACTCATGACGTTTTCATAAGAAGCATCATCGCCGAAAGGCAACTCTACTTTAAAGGTACGCTCTTTATACGAAAATTCTATTTCCTGCCCCGAAACAGCACCGACTTTCCGGGAAACGACACGAAGCGGCGAAAATTCATTCATGCCCCACCCGATTAAACGCCTGCCGGGAAAACGTTCTGTCACCGCATTCCTTATACGCTCATCGTCATTACAATAGATTATAACAGAAGCATCCGCCGCCAACTCCAATTTTTCATCCAATTTTTCTTTCCATGATGAAAAATTCTCACTGTGCGCTTCTCCTATATTGGTCAATAACACTATATCCGGTTTAATCATCCGCTCCAACCGTTCCATTTCCCCTTTTCGGGAAATTCCCGCCTCTACAACGGCTAACGGCTCATCATTCAACATTGCAAGGGACAAAGCTACTCCCAACTGGGAATTGTAACTTTTCGGACTCCGAAATAAAGCTTTTTCCCTTTCCCATAATTGGCTAATCCACTCTTTGACAACCGTTTTTCCATTACTTCCTGTAATTCCCAACACCGTTCCTGCGTAACATTGCCGATGATAAGCCGCTATCCGCTGCAAACCGGCCAATGTATCCGGAACGACTAAATAACTCGCCTTTTCAAGCGAAACAGGCTCGAAATCAGGCTCTACCATAAACAAATGTACTCCCCGAGCTATCAATTCCCCGATATAATGATGACCGTCGTGTGCCGTCCCTCTGATTGCCACAAACATCACATCCTCTTTATCGAATACATTCCGGCTGTCATACATAAAATAACGTACGGAACGCTCTGCCCCGATAACCTTCCCTCCTGTTATCTCCGCTAATAACGTTATATTATATTCCATGATATAAATTATTTAAGGCTGTTCAAAAGCAGGATTCAGCTCCTATCGCCTCTGAACAACCTTTATGTTCGGTATCTTTCGTAAATTACATATTTTTATTTATCCTCTACGACCTCGAACTTCAGTAAAGGCCGAATCTCTGAATAAGGAATAACAATCTCCGTCTGTCCGGAAGAACGAGGAGCTATTTCATACAGATTATAAAAAACAACTACGCCTTCCGGAGTAAGCCCGATATTTGCCGCCAACGGAATTTTATCCGGATCTATCTCATCGAATAAAACGAATCGGTCTGTCGTATCCCGCTCCGCATACCGGGCAGCAAATTTCTTCTGTACCATAGCAGTCAATTCATCGACAGATGTAAACATATCTTCTTCCGAAAGTAAATCTCCCGTTTTCATATCGAAATTCAGGAATACGACCTGCCAATCATTATTGGCTCCTCCCGTATAATACACTTTCTCCAATTTTACCGAAGCAACATCTTTCAACCGATAAACAACTCCGTCCGAATTAAACGCATAAGGAACCGGTAATAAAATACTATCTTTGCCTTTCGCCTCTATAAATGCCGTTAATACAGAATCCAACGAACAGGAAGGACAACTATCGTCTATATCCATTTTCAGTTCATTCTCCACACACATATTAATTTTGGTACTAACCGAATCCACTCCACCGAACCGGTAGGGATAATTCAATACAGCTTCCACCCCATTTCCCTCTTTCCGTATTTCAATATTCTCCCAATAAACAGGAGCGACCTTATTGCATCCCAATAAAACAGATGCAAACAATACCAACATTCCAACTCTTTTCATAACCGGTATGTATTAACAATATTATTTTTTATTTACGATTCAAATGGAATTACCTCTAATAAATCTTCCACCTTCAGATTTTTACTTTCAAGAACATGCATCGCCTTACTGTAATAAGGTTCCCGTATTACCAAATTTTCCTGTATGAAACGCAATAATTCATCCCGCGTTTTTCCTTTTATCAAAGGACGATCCTGGCGGGAAACCGCTAACCTCGAAGTCAATGAAGGAGCATCCATTTTCAAATAAATAGTAATCCCCTTATTATTCATATATTCCATATTATTATAAAAACAAGGAACCCCTCCGCCGGTAGAAACGACAATATTATTTTCTTCACAAATCTTTCTCAGCTTTATCCGTTCCAAATCCCGGAAAAAATTTTCTCCTTTAGCAGCAAAAATTTCACTCACAGTCATCCCTTGCTCCTCCACAATTAATTTATCCATATCGATAAATCGATACCTCAACCGTTGTGCAAGAACTTTTCCAAGCGTGCTTTTACCGCTTCCCATATATCCGATTAAGAAAATTATCATAATCCAATCTTTGTACTCGTATAGTATTATTTTTGATTCCTTTACTCTTTTTACATATCATCAAAAAGTTCCATCTGTTTTGCAAACGGTTCTTCTCCTACCTCTCCTTCATTTATTGCAGCAACCGCCTCTTTCTCTTCCATTCCGTCTTCCTCTGCTTGAGGCACCTCTTTCTCCAACGGTTCTACAAAAGACAACGAAGATACCGCATAGGTAGTAATCCGTTTCCCCTTAGCTTTATACCCTTTTACCCCGATAAACTGTTCCACATCGATCAATTCTTCCGACCGCGAAGCATGTTTTTCCGTATATACTACCTTCAACTGCGGAAATTTATCCGCAGTAATAGCAATTAACTTATCTCCTTCCGCTTCATCCACAAAATTCTGGGCACGGTCACCCTCTTCTGCAACAAAACGTTTTAAATAATAGTAATTCTGCTCCGCATCGAAATAAATTACCGAATATACCCGACCGGAATCATACTTTTCGATAAACAACAAGTCTTCCGGGAAATATAAAGATACATCATACCCTGCAGTATAATAACTTCCACTTTTAGTAAAAACAACCGTTTTGTCATTCCCCTGAAACTCTCCCAATAATTTTCCCCGCCCATCAGTATTGAGTTTCTGGATATCTTCATCGAACCAGATATTATGGCCTCCCAACGTGGAAACCCCTTTCTCCTTCAATACTATTTTATGTATCGCATAACGGGTAAACAGATTTCCCTGTGACTGCCGGCCTTTTATCATCAAATCGGAGAAATCGAGGTCCACAATCAATTTCTTTAAACGGGGACGCGGTTTAAAATATACTTTCAGCACTTCCGCTTCACCGTTAGGATTCACACTCATATATATAATCTCCGATTTAGGCGTCCCTTTAGTTATATCGTATTCCCTATCTCGGGTAATTCCTTTAATGGCACACCTTTTCATCATAATTCCCCCCTTAGCGCCATCGCGGTAAAGGATATTGTAAATGGTGCGGTCATCGTTCTTAGAAAAGACTCCGATATAAATAATATCTTTATTGAAGTAAGCCTTTTCAGAAACTTTGGTAATAATATATTTTCCATCGCGGGTAAATACGATTACATCGTCGATATCGGAACAATCGCAGACGAACTCATCTTTTTTCATGCCCGCTCCGATTCCAAAAAATCCCTCTTTCCTATCTACATACAATTTAGCATTGGAAACGGCTACCCGTGTGGCTTCTATCGCTCCGAACGAACGAATCTCCGTCTTCCGCTCTTTGCCTTTAGCATATTTTTCCTTAATCCGTTCAAAATAAGCAATCGCATAATCATTCAGATGCTCGATATGATATTTCACCCGTTGCATCTCCTCCTCTACACTTTTAATGTGCTCATCGGCCTTAGCTGTATCGAAACGGGAGATACGCTTAATCTTTATCTCCGTCAACTTAACGATATCGTCCGTTGTAATCTCCCGGTAAAACAACGATTTAAAAGGAATTAATTCCCGGTCTATCGTTTCCAGTATCGACTCCCAAGTCGTACACTCCTCGATTTTATAATAAATCCTATTCTCTATAAATATCTTTTCGAGGCTGGACATGTGCCAATCCTCGTTCAATTCATGCAGCTGGATTTCCAACTCCTGCCCCAACAACGATTTGGTACGGTCCGTAGAAATACGCAATATTTCACTGACCCCTATAAAATGAGGCTTTTCATCTATAATCACGCATGAATTAGGCGAAATGGATACCTCACAATCGGTAAACGCATACAAGGCATCTATCGTTTTATCGGCAGAAACATCATTCCCCAAATGTATCTGTATCTCGACATTTTCAGCCGTATTATCGTCTACCCGCTTAATCCGGATTTTATTCTTCTCATTCGCTTTAACAATCGACTCGATAATCGTGGAGGTCGTCTTTCCATAAGGTATTTCCGTAATAGCCAGCGTTTTCTTATCTATTTTTGTAATTTTAGCCCGCACCTTCACAACGCCTCCCCGCACTCCGTCATTATAACGCGCCACATCTATCATTCCTCCGGTCGGAAAATCGGGATAAAGCAAGAATTCTTCTCCTTTCAGGTAAGCTATCGCCGAATCTATCAACTCGATAAAATTATGAGGCAAAATTTTGGATGCAAGACCTACCGCAATCCCCTCGACTCCTTGAGCCAGCAACAACGGAAACTTTACAGGCAACGTCACCGGCTCCTGACTTCTTCCATCATACGACAACATCCATTCGGTAGTCTTACCGTTGAATGCCACATCCAATGCAAATTTAGACAACCGGGCCTCGATATAACGAGGAGCAGCCGCATCATCGCCTGTAAGGATATTACCCCAGTTTCCCTGACAGTCTATCAAAAGGTCTTTCTGTCCCAACTGTACCAATGCATCTCCGATAGAACGGTCGCCGTGCGGATGATACTGCATGGTAAAACCGATAATATTGGCCACCTTGTTATACCGCCCGTCATCCATCTTTTTCATAGCATGCAAAATACGGCGCTGCACGGGTTTCAAACCATCCGCCACATGCGGCACGGCACGTTCCAATATAACATAAGAGGCATAATCCAAAAACCACTCCTTATACATCCCGGTCAACTTCTTCCGTCCTCCTTGTTCGGCTGTCAGCCGAACGTACTTATGCATATTCTCCTCACCGGAAATATCTTCTCCGCTTTCTACCTCTTTTTCCACCGATTCCACATCAACCGCCTCTGCCGGTTCTTCTATGTTATCTATCTCTTCACTCATCTTATATTCTTATCGTCTGTATTAATGTTTTGTTTTACGCATTTACAGCAGGAAGAAGTTCCTCTTCGTCCTCCACGAGGTCGGCTTCCAACCGCAAATTATCGATAATGAAATCCTGGCGCTCCGCCGTATTCTTACCCATATAGAAATCCAATAAATCATGGATAGGATCTTCTTTGGTAAGCCGCACTTTTTCCAAACGGATATTCTCTCCGATAAACTCTTTAAATTCATCGGGAGAAATCTCCCCGAGCCCTTTAAAACGGGTTATCTCGACACCCGTCTTCAACTTGGCAATCGCTTTCGCCTTTTCATCTTCATTGTAACAATAACAGGTCTCCTTTTTATTCCGTACCCGGAACAAAGGAGTTTGAAGGATAAAAAGATGCCCCCTACGTATAATATCCGGGAAAAACTGCAAGAAAAAAGTAATCAACAATAACCGGATATGCATTCCGTCCACATCGGCATCGGTTGCGATAATCACTTTATTATACCGCAGATTATCCATATCCTCTTCGATATTCAACGCCGACTGCAACAGGTTGAACTCTTCATTCTGATAAATGATTTTTTTGGTAAGCCCATAGGTATTCAACGGTTTACCTCTCAACGAAAATACCGCCTGCGTATTCACATTACGGCTTTTGGTAATGGAACCGCTCGCAGAGTCACCCTCCGTTATAAATATCATCGACTCTTCTGCTTTTTCGTTATTCGTATTGAGATGTACCCGGCAATCTCGCAATTTTCTATTATGCAGGCTCGCTTTTTTGGCAAATTCCCGCGCTTTCTTCTGAATACCGGATATTGCTTTCCGTTCTTTCTCCGCCTCTTGTATTTTTTTATTCAGCACTTCGGCTGTCGCCGGATTTTTATGCAGATAATTATCCAAATTGGCTTTTACGAAATCAATCACGAAATTCCGGATAGACGTTCCTCCCGGTGCCATATCTTTCGAACCCAATTTCGTCTTCGTCTGCGACTCGAACATCGGTTCCTCTACCTTAATACTGATAGCTGCAATAATCGAAGTACGAATATCATTCGCATCATACTCTTTCTTAAAAAATTCCCGTACGGTCTTGACAATCGCTTCACGGAAAGCCGCCTGATGCGTTCCTCCTTGTGTCGTATGCTGTCCGTTCACAAAAGAGTAATAACTCTCATTATATCCCGTTCCATGCGTAATAGCCACCTCTATATCTTCTCCGGTCAAATGAATAGGGGCATAAAGAGGTTCCTCCGACAAGGTTTCATTCAACAAGTCCAGCAAACCGTTTTTAGATACGAAACTCTCTCCGTTGAATTTTATTACCAAGCCGGCATTCAGGTAAGTATAATTCCGAATCATCGTTTCTATATACTCTGAATTATACTCATATGAACCGAATATCGATTCATCGGCAATAAAACTCACCGATGTCCCATTTTTTTCCGACACACCGCTCTCTTTCAGGTCGTTAATCACTTCTCCCGCTGCAAACTCAACCGTACGGCTATTCCCGTCGCGAATGCTCCGTATCACAAAGTCGGAAGAAAGGGCGTTCACTGCCTTAATACCTACACCATTCAACCCTACCGATTTTTTAAACGCTTTGGAATCGTATTTCGCTCCGGTATTCATTTTGGAAGCCACCTCCGCCAATTTTCCCAAAGGAATACCCCGTCCGAAATCTCGTACTGTAACGCATTTATTCTCCAACGTTATCTCGATCATCTTTCCGAACCCCATCATGTATTCATCGACAGAGTTATCCAAAACTTCCTTTATCAGAATATAAATACCATCGTCAGGAGAGGTTCCGTCCCCTAACTTCCCGATATACATTCCCGGGCGGCGACGGATATGTTCTTTCCAATCGAGGGTCTGAATATTCCCCTCATCATAAGTTACTGCTTCACTCAACATATATCAAGACTCTTTCTTTTATTCAAATCGGTTATTACGCTTTTTTCTCCTCTTCTTCATACAGATCCGGAGATAAAGTTTTATGAACGGACAAAATACGATCATGGGCAAGCTGAGTCAGTTCTTTCAAAGAAAGCCGCTTCACCTCGGAAGCCGGTATCGGTTCCAAAATAGTCAGGCTTAATCGATTCGGCATTTTCAAACCGATTCCCATATGATTGCTTACTACCCATGTCCCGTCTATCACAACCGGCAAAATCGGCACATTCGAACTTTTCGCCACAATAAATCCTCCCTCTTTAAAAGCATTGACACGCCCGGTTTTGCTACGGGTTCCCTCCGGATAAATCACAATAGACAACCCTTTTTCTATAAAATGTTTACATTTATACAACATCTTCTTCGTACTTGTCAATCCGCCCCGTTCAATACCTATATCGTCACGCAACCACAACACCCAACCGAAAATCGGCATTTTATAAACCTCTTTTTTGGAAACCCATTTAAAATTCAGGGGAACATTAACCATTAACGGAATATCCAGCATCGACTGATGATTAGACACGATTACATAACTCTGCTTCTTATCGATAAACTCTTTTCCACTTACATGAATACTCCAAAGCGGACAGATCCGAATAATCATCATAGACAGGAAACAGGATGCCTGATGTAAAACCACCTTTTTCGGGTCGAACGGCAATGTTACCAACCAGATAAGTGCGAAAATGGGAAAATAAACTATAAGGAAAACAAATAAAAATAAGAAATAGAAAATAGTACCTAATACATTTATCATTTTTGTCCGATTTAATTCTTATTAATACTGCTTTTACAAGATAAATTGCTCTTTCGCAATAACATACCCCACATCTAACCCTTGTGCAGGAGTTTTTATCGCAACATATAAGGTAATGGTATATTCCGTATTCGAAGCACGTCTTACTTTTGAAATATCTATCGTAAATTCTTTATTTTCTCCCGCAGCCAATGCTCCGGACAAATCCCCGGAAGCCACTGTTTTATCAGGATTCGCTATCTCATAATACACATTATAATCGCTTAAATCTGCAAAATTAAAATTATTCTGCACCTTCACCACAAGCTGTTCCGGACTGCTCTTTTCCATAAAAAAATCGATCGGTTGGTACACTTTTTTCAAATCATCCGATTTTCCGGCCATAAAACCGCCTTGAAAATTGGGCGATGCTTTAATCACACTCCATAAATCGCCATTATCGGCTTTCCAGCCGTCATTCAATACAGAAATGATATACGGCCTGTCCGCCTTAGTTGAAGCCCATCTCTCCAACTCTTTTTTATTTGCAGATACCGGACAGAAAATATCGTTATTCCACTCCAAAAGAGCCTGTTCATACTGTATCGGGCGCATCGAATCTTTCTCTTTGAGCAACTGATAAGCCTTATACAAATTATAGCCATTACCGCCGCCATTAGCCAAAGTCCACATAATTACAGAAGGATGATTCTTATCCCTCTCATACATATTCAATACCCGTTCCTTATAAGCCTCTACCCATCGAGGATTATTCCCCAATGCTTTTCCTTTGCGCCGGTCATTCCCTGAGCCTTTAGCATCGATATTGGCCATATCGTTTACATAAAATCCATATCGGTCACATAACTCGTAAAAACGGGACGGCATCGGATATCCTTCACAACGAATTGCATTGACATTCAATTTTTTCAGCTCTATCAACTCTTTTTCCATTTCCGCTTCGCTGCTCCATTGTTTCTCTTTCAGATTCACTCCCCTGATAAATACAGGTTTCCCATTCACCAATAAACGGTTATCCTTAACCTCTACCGTACGGAATCCCATTTGAGTCGTAATATATTCGGTAAAACGGCCGTCCTCCCGTTGTACTCTTACCAAAATAGTATAAAGGTCCGGCGTTTCCGCACTCCATTTACGGACAGACGGGATAGGAATATTAAAATAAACCGTATCTTCCAAACGCATTCTTAAACGGGAATATTTACTTTCATAACTAACGGTTTCCCCTTCCGGATCCAAACAGTCGTAATAAACTCTGACCTCTTTAGGATTCAAATAATGAGATTTTATCACCACCCCTAATTGCAACATTCCATTCTGATAAGTAGGATCCAAAGAAGTAGCCATAATAAAATCCCTTACCCTCACTTTCGGCTGGCAAATAATATGCACATTACGGGTAATACCGGAAAAGCGGGTTCCGTCTTGCGTTTCCAAAAAAGAAGCACTGCTCCACCGATAGGTTTCTATGGTAAGTTGATTGATTCCTTCGTGTACGAACGAAGTAATATCGAACTCGGCCGGATTTTTTGAATCCGCCGCATACCCGACTTTCTCCCCGTTCACATATATCACGGAACCGGATCTTGCCGCTCCGACAGAAAGGAATATCTGACGTTCATCCCATTCATACGGAACCTTAAATGTCGTACGATATACCCCTGCCGCAATTTTATCCGGCAACTCCAACGATTTGCCTTTTACAGGGAAATCATATTCTCCATCCTTACCTTCCAACTGACAAATCCCCTGGTTTTCCCATGTTCCGGGAACATTAATCCGACTCCACGTACTGTCATTATAAAAACGGGCATGATACTCTTCCCTCAAATCCCGTGAATCTTCAACATATTTGAATTTCCATTCGCCGTCCAACGATTGATAATAAACGGATTTTTCGTAATCATTCTCAAAAGCCATCTCCCTTTTCGGATAAGTCATAAACTCCGAACGAGGATACTCTTTATTCACAGACGATAGAGCGGGAGAAGTTATTTCCGGCGCTATACCGGTCAAAGGCTGCGCCATTGCAAATGTTCCTAAGAACAACGAAACAATCACGAATACAACACTTTTCCCTATCATAAATAAAAGCTATTTTACACTATTATAAGACAAGTTACAAAGTTAATATTTTTTTAGAAACTATTTTAAACAGGATAAAATCTATATCATGCATCACTTTTTTTTATATTTAAAAATAAAAAACAAAATAATCTTTCCATACATCATAAAACATTCTTTACACTCTCTCACAAAATCCAATTTATAAATACATATAAATATTCCATTATCCATATCTAATTATTTTAAAGAAAATAAGGATAAAAAAACAGCAATTCTGTACTCAACAAAGAAATATTAAATTACTTTCTTTATAATTTAGAAATAAATGAATAAACCGACCTATGAAAAAATTAATCATTTTACTTAACATTTTAATTTTTTGTTTCGGTTGCGAATTAATCGATATACATCCTTATGATGTACATGTTACAGGCGATACCAACATCAATACAAATAATGTAAAACGCATCGAAAAATTATGTTCTAAAAAAAACATTTTCAGTTTTGCCGTTATTGGCGATACTCAACGAAATTACGATGAAACAGAAGAATTTGTGAAACAAATTAATCAAAGAAATGATATTGATTTTGTAATTCACGCAGGAGATATAAGTGATTTCGGAATAACCCATGAATTCATATGGATGCGAGACATACTCAACAAATTAAGTATGCCTTATGTAGCCCTTATAGGGAATCATGATTGTTTAGGAAATGGACAAGAATCATACAATACTATTTTCGGTGCTGAAAATTTTGCTTTTTCAGTAGGAAACACTAGAATCATCTGCCTAAACACAAATGCATTAGAATTCGATTATTCTCATCCCGTCCCAGATTTTACTTTTATTGAAAACGAATTAGAACATCTTGATCCCAATATAGAAAAAACAATATTCGTCATGCATGTTAAACCTTACGACGAACAATTTAATAACAACATAGCCAAAGCATTCCAATATACCATAACATCATTCCCAAATGTACAATTTTGCGTACATGCTCATAACCATCGTATTGAAATCAATGATGTATTCAACGACGGAATACTTTATTACGGAAGTGGTTGTATTAAAGAACGTAACTATCTTGTCTTCACAATAACCCCTGAACAATATTATTATGATGTGGTCTACTTTTAAAAAAATTATTATATTCCTCGGAGCATTTATATTTTTATGTTTTTATCCGGGATACACTCAAAATAAATATGAAAAAAATATAGAACGATATAAAACATTTTGGAATAGATTAATTCCTTCCCATACAAAAATACAATTTGCAGGATCTATGGGACTTATATCCATAGGACCAGGTTGGGATTATGGGAAAAAGCAAAAATGGGAAAGTGATATATTAATCGGATTTGTTCCGAAATATTCTTCCTCAAAAGCCAAAATGACCTTTACATTTAAACAAAATTTCATACCATGGAATAAAAAAATTAGTAATTATTTTTCTTTTAATCCACTAACAACAAGTATTTATCTGAATTCTGTATTAAACAATAAATTTTGGAATAAAAATCCTGAACGATACCCAAAAGGATATTATACTTTTTCAACAAAAATTCGTATTAATTTAAGTTTAGGACAAAGGCTCTCTTTCAATATACAAGAAGCACAAAGGAAAAAAATAAAAGCTTTTTCCATCTTTTACGAACTAGGCACAAATGATATTTATTTGATTAGTAAATTAAATAATAAATATCTAAAAGCAAAAGATTACCTTGGATTATCTTTTGGAATAAAAATCCAGATATTATAAAGCAAATTACATTTCAATAATTGTAAAAAAATAAAAATATTTTAGGAACTATTGATACTCTATTCATATATTTGCATCCGGGTTGCTTTCTTACAAAGCCCCTCTAAAGCAGCCGATTGCTTTAAAAATATAAAAAACAAAACGTTTAAAATATAGTAAGTATGAAAGCATTTGTTTTTCCCGGACAGGGAGCACAATTCGTAGGTATGGGCAAAGAACTTTACGACAATTTGCCCCTTGCTAAAGAACTTTTTGAACAGGCCAATTCAATATTGGGTTTCCGCATTACCGATATTATGTTCAACGGCACGGATGAAGAACTGAAACAGACAAAGGTTACCCAACCGGCTATTTTTTTACACTCCGTCATTCTTGCCAAATCATTAGGCACAGCATTCGCTCCCGATATGGTTGCAGGACACTCTTTAGGAGAATTCAGCGCATTAGTTGCCGCAGGCGCACTCTCTTTCGAAGAAGGGCTCACATTGGTATCCAAACGGGCGATGGCAATGCAAAAAGCCTGCGAAATCACGCCTTCCACAATGGCTGCAATCATCGGATTAGACGATAAAACGGTAGAAACCGTATGCAGTTCTATCGACGATGTCGTTGTTCCGGCAAATTACAACTGCCCTGGGCAATTGGTTATCTCCGGAAGTATGGCAGGCATCGATAAAGCATGTGAAAAGCTGACTGAAGCAGGAGCGAAACGCGCTTTGAAACTGAAAGTCGGAGGTGCATTCCACTCTCCATTGATGGAACCTGCCCGAATAGAATTGGAAGCAGCTATTCAGGCTGCCAAATTCGAAAAGCCGGTATGTCCCGTATATCAAAACGTAGATGCAAAACCCTATACCAACCCTGAAGAGATAAAAACAAACCTGATCGCCCAGCTTACATCACCTGTCCGCTGGACACAAATCGTACAAAATATGATCGCCGACGGAGCAACATCGTTTACGGAATTAGGCCCGGGTAACGTACTTTGCGGATTAATCAAAAAAGTAAGCCGCGATACGGCTTGCGAAGCCAAACAAAGTTTATAGAGACATAAACAAGATAAAAAGAGCGGCATAATGCCGCTCTTTTTTAACCGTCCCCTTACTCTTTACATTTACCGCCACATAACATTCTCTTTCCATTCATTTTATCCGTAACCGAAGCAGAAAAGGCTATTGAAACCTCACGGGGCAATATTGCGGTTTAACCCTTTTTTACTACATTTACAATGTGGATTTATCTACGCATAAAAGCGTTATGCCAGTCTGAAATAAGAAATCGAAACTACCACATGTTCGACGATAAATATTTATATTTGAAGAACAAACCGGTTTTATTATTGTGAAATAATTTTCACATATTTTCATATACTGCATTACAGTTTCACGCTTCACCGTTTAATCCGATTTACCTCCAGAAACTGGGAGATACTGCTATTAACAACAAAACCGCATGCAAGAACGCCATTCTAACCGCGAACTCTATTTTAACGAACAGATACGTACTACTGAAAAATATTACATTCCCTATATCCGTAAATACATGGAACGAATGCCCGAAGAGGTATTGGAAATAGGATGCGGGGAAGGCGGTAATTTATTTCCGTTCGCCCAATCGGGATGCAAAGTGACAGGAGTAGATATAGTAACTTCACGTATAGAACAGGCCCGTTCTTTCTTCTCAGAAAGAAATCAAGAAGGAACTTTTATCGCTTCCGACATTTTCAAACTAAAAGAGCTGCAAAATAAATTTTCCTTGATATTGATCCACGACGTAATCGAACATATATACGACAAAACTCAATTTCTATCGAATATAAAAGATTACCTCTCTCCTGCCGGGCTTATCTATATCGGATTCCCTGCATGGCAAATGCCTTTCGGAGGACATCAACAGATAGCCCGGGGACGATTGATATCCCATTGTCCTTTCATCCATTTATTGCCCGCTTCTCTATATAAAAGCATACTGCAACTGTTCGGAGAAAAAGAAGACGTGGTAAAGGAGTTATTAAACATCAAACGGACAAAATGTACTATCGAAATGTTCCGGCGCATCGCACAACAAACCGGATATCGAATTATTAATCAGGAATTGTATTTCATCAATCCCCATTATGAAACCAAATTCGGATTGAAACCCCGGAAATTAAATAAAATTATCGCGCGGATTCCCTATTTCCGAAACATTTTCAGTACAAGTTGTTTCTACATATTAAAACCGTCAGACCATAACTCCGAATAATCGGATATTATCGTTTCCATAATCGACACAAAGGTTGCAATACAAAAATCGCAAAATGGCAGATTCAATTATCATCAGAGAATATATCCCAGCCGATAAAAATTCCGTAATGGAATTAATTCGGCTAAATACACCCGGTTATTTCGCTTCGGAAGAAGAAGCCGATCTTAGCGAATATTTAGACAATAAAAGAGAACTTTATTACGTCCTTCTTTATAACGAAAAAATCGTAGGCTGCGGCGGAATAAATTTTGCCGATAATAAAACGACAGGAAAAATCAGTTGGGATATTTTACACCCGATGTATCAGGGCAAAACTTTAGGAACATTATTGCTTAAATACAGAATCGAAAAACTAAAATCTATCGGCAGTATCCAAAGAATCACCGTCAGAACCTCGCAGGCAGCTTACGGCTTTTACGAAAAACAAGGATTCGTTTTAAACGAAATAAAAAAAGATTATTGGGCAAAAGGATTCGATATGTATAACATGGAACTGAAATAAAACCGAAGCCTACATTCGGCAAAACATATTTATCTATTTCTCAACAGAATAATTATGAGAGTCAACATATTATCAATCATGGGATTTATCATGCTGGCAGCCCTCCTTATATTAGGGTTTTTCGGCTTTCCTATCGGATTTTTCATTTGCGCCCTTCTCGGACTTTCTTACGGCATAACCAAAAAAATAAACCATTTATCAAATGGTCTTCCCTCATCCTCATACTCGATATTTTGTTTATCGTATTTTTTTGGATCCGTTTACAATACATGTAATTTTCCCCCTCACCCGACATCGATATCGTCCCCGATTTCCAGATTCCACAAACATCGTTTCATATCGACACAACCATTTTCCTTAAAAGAAACCCCTTCCGCTTCCAAAAGTATTTTCTGTTCCTTCCACGAAGGAACCAACCGCCCACAACTATTCACCACCCGGTGACACGGAAGTCCTAACTCTTCCGGCACACAAGAAAGGGCTTGTCCTACCATACGGGAATAACGGGAATATCCTACCAAACGGGCAATCTGCCCATATGTCATAACTCGCCCTTTCGGAATTTCCGCAACAACAGCATATACTTCCCGATAAAACAACGTACGGTCCATTAATCCCAATCAATACAATTCGACTCCAATTCGAGCAACATCTGTTTTGCAGCAAGCCCACCTCCATATCCTACCAACTTATGATTATTTCCGATAACACGATGACACGGAACAAAAATTGAAATAGGATTCGCTCCATTCGCCGCAGCCACAGCCCGTACAGCTTTTACATTCCCCAACCGTTCAGCCAGTTTCAGATAGGATATAGTAGTCCCGTAAGGAATATTCAACAATTCCTGCCACACCGCTTTC
>DVIX01000075.1 GCA_018710935.1 Candidatus Avirikenella pullistercoris
ATAAGGAAGAGGCTCCTTATTTTCATCATAGACCCTCACTTCGAAATTCTGCGAAAATATATCCAAACATGAAAATACCGCAAACAACAATAAAACGCACTTTTTCATAAAAAAATATTACAGGATACAACAAAAAATATATTTTCCACAAAAAAACAAATGGATTACAAATAATTCCTTTTTTATAATAACGTATTCAGACTAATAAACAATATAATCAGCACAACTAAATTTAATGAATTACAAAATTTTTATGCTTAATTAAAAATAAACCACGTTTCCCGATATCAATCTTAACTCTCAACAAACCACTTCATACCTACAAAAAGGAATCTGCATAACAAGCAGATTCCCCATTTCTTAAATAACTTCTCTATTTTTCCCGACAACCATCATTTCAGTTATCGTAATCGACTAACACAAACCGCTGATCATCAAAGGACAGCTCCACCGACTTATCCAATTCCACCTCATAAACACGATGTTTATGTTCAATCTCCGTTACAGACATACCCGGGAAATTTTGTCCGGCATAATCCTTTATCCTTTGCGGAACGATCGTTTCAGGCACTTGCTGTCCTCTGCTGCAACTAATCTTCTTCCATTCACCATTCCCCCGGAATTCTACCTTGGTTCCATCGACAAAAACAACCTCGTAAGTGACACACAACTCATCGAGCTCTTTTTTTACAATAGCAACACGGTTATCCGGATAATACTGAGAAAGAAACTCATGGGTTGCAGAAGGCAATTTTCGCTGATCGATCATCTTCTCATATTCAATAGACCAAGCAATCCCGAAAAGGATAAAAAGCACCGCTATCCCTCCGAAAAGCCATATCCATTTCTTCTTTAAATAAGGTCGTAAAATTTCTGGTATTTTAGTCGTCATATCCTATTACATTAAATTGGTTAAACTTAATTTCTAATTCATCGGAAAGTTCGATTTTCCAAATACAGACATCCCATTCGATTTTTTTAACGAACTATCCTATAAAACCGCTCCCGGAAACAAATTCGACATTTACCCGTTATGCTTAATACAAATATTATAACCGATTTTGTAATGAATCTAAAATATATTCTCCAAACAATATATTTTTTCAATATTCTCTAAATAAGACTATTCGGCATAAGCCCTCCAATCCCTCCGAAATCACATTCTATACATCTTCATAAGATATTATGAATAAGGATTTTATCCAAATAAAATTCCAATATATCAAAAATTGTAAATCATTATGCAACATTACGAACGGATAAACAATCCCTGCAATATTTATCGATTATCGAAACAATAAAAAGAAAAAAGCCCGGAAATTTAAGTTAATTTCCAGACTTTCCCTGCTTTGGCGGTATGGACGGGACTCGAACCCGCGACCTCCTGCGTGACAGGCAGGCATTCTAACCAGCTGAACTACCACACCTTCTTACCATTTGCAGTGCAAAGATACATATATTTTTTATTTCATGCAAATTTCAGTTCATTTTCTAAAAATTTTCATTCGCAATAAAGAGTACTTCTATTCATTCCTATCTGATAATTACATAATTGTCATGCCTGAAAAATAGAGAAATTTACACTTCCATAAACTCTTTTTTCCCTGAAATGAGGTAAATGAGAATAATCTTTCTTCTTGGAATGTTCAAAAATAAACCACCCCTCAGGTTTCAACATCTCATATTCGAAAATAAGCTCCGGCAATACGTCTATCCCCTCTAAATCATAAGGAGGATCGGCAAAAACAATATCGAATTTTTCTCCACACCCTTTTATATAACTAAAAGCATTTGCCCGAACCGAATCGATTGCCTTTAACTTTAATTGTTCTGCCGTCTGTCTGATAAATTTTTGATGCAGCGCATCCAGCTCGACAGAAACGACCCTTTGTGCTCCTCTCGATGCAAACTCATAACTAATAGAGCCTGTCCCGGAAAAAATATCCAATACTACAACCTCGCTAAAATCGAAATAATTGGAGATTACATTAAAGATATTCTCTTTCGCAAAATCGGTAGTCGGCCGCGCCCTGAAATTTTTAGGCGGCAGAATTGCCCTTCCTTTACATATTCCGCTAACTATTCTCATAAATTTTGCCTAAAAAACATAATACTCATTGAGCGGCATCGTATCCAATAAATTATAATAATCCCTCAACAATATATACAAATTTTCCGCATGATTCCCCATTGCAACAATAACCGCATCCGTTATCCCGTAATTTTCCAAAACCGTTTTTACATAAAATAAAATATCGCAATTATTATCCGCTGTCAATAACTCTCCGAAAAGCATATTGTTCTTATCGAATAAGGCGACAGAAGCTTGTCCTTCAAGATGATCCACAAACAAAACCGGCCGGTATATATCTTTCCTAAACTTATTATAATGAATCATCGACAACAATAAAGGATGAATATAAGAAACTTCCTTAAATCGATTTTTCAAAAAATCCACCATTTCGGCTTCCAACACCATTATAAATACCACCCCGTTATAAGTAGATAGGACAATCGTATCGCATTCCTTATCATATGGGATAGAACGAGCTTGTAAATAAAGTTCATTCTGCGACACATCGAATAACTCCTCCGGAATCATTATATACCGGGAAGCAGCCATAATAACTCTTATGGAATCGGTCCCCTCCGGAACTAAAGACTCCACTCCCTCTATAACCTGCTCCGACAAACGCTGGTGTTCAGGAAAATCCTTTTTCCTCAAACAATTACAGGTAGTGTCATAAAAAGAAAGTCCACCCCTATAAATCAGGATGGACAAACTTTTAACAGGAGAATTATTATTCCCAGTTACCTGCATCGTTAGTTGCTTCGGTAATGGAACCTACTTTCAAACCTGCATATTTATTCAACGATTTTGTACGGTCTATCAAGTTTACAAGTTCCTGATGATTAAGATCGCTCAAATAACGTTTGTAAGGAGCTTTCGCTTCAAACACCGGAATAGTCACTTTCGAAGCAGTTACCAATGTATCTGCCGCCATAATGAATTCCTGTCCGTTAGAGAACGGAATGTAACGCAAATCGTCTGCTTTGAAATTCTTATTGAAAATAGTATCCATTACGGCATATTTAACTTTAATAGTTTTTACTCTACCTTCAGCAACAGCAGCAGAGTCGTCTTCCGAACCCATTTTAATTTCATAAGTAATAGAGTCATTCTTTACGAAATTAATCAATGTATCCATCGACGGAGTGTATTTCCCATACACGGTCTTATACGCTCTCTGTGCTTCACGAATATCTTTCAGACGTTGGATAACTGCCTGTTCGCGAAGTGCCTGAGTTTCATTAAACTTAACAGGAATCATTATCTGCTGGTAGAGCACATAAGCCAATCCTGCAGCTGCAATCAACAAAACAATTTGAATTACTCTTTTCATTTGGATTATTTTTTATTTTTAGTATTTTAAATCTTTTTTTGCAAAGTTATAAAAAAATTAATATGTTGGACGCATAAAACGCAATATTTTAAAACTTTTAGCGAATGCTTTCCTTACATATTGACAGCCAAATTTACACTAATTTTTCTTTTACACCAACTTTAGACCAAAAAAAATTAATAGAAATGCTTTCCCAATATATCGCCGAAAGTAAAAACGGCGATATATTCATTGTAAACGGTTATGCAGGAACAGGAAAAACCACTGTCATCGCCGCACTCGTAAAAACCCTTCGGCAACATAAAACAAACGTATATCTGTTGGCCTCTACCGGCAGAGCAGCCAAAATAATGTCGCAATATTCTTCCACCCAAGCATATACTATTCATAAAAAAATATACAAACAAAAATCAGCTTTAATCGACAAATTCGTTTTAGACCGGAATCTCAGTAAAAACAGTTATTTTATCATAGATGAAGCTTCAATGCTTTCCGACAGTTCCTATGAAAATAATATTTTCGGCAGCGGGAATCTGCTTCATGATCTTATATCTTATGTAAATAACGGGGCTAACTGCCGGCTTATCATCGTAGGCGACAAAGCCCAACTGCCCCCCATAGGGCATCCCGTATCTCCCGCCCTCGATATACATACCATGGAATTTTACGGACGTATCACCTATTGTGAAATAAAAAAAGTAGTCCGACAGCAAATGGGGTCCGGCGTATTGACCAATGCTACCTTAATACGGAAACTGATAGAAAGAGGTGAAAACGGCATCCCGAAATTCAAACTGGATTATCCCGACATAAAAGCTATCTCCGGCTCCCAATTCGTAGAAGAACTGGAAACCGCCTACTCCCTGTTCGGCATTAAAGAAACCATTGTCATAACCCGTTCGAACAAACAGGCAAACCGGTTCAATCAAGGAATACGCTCCAGAGTCCTCTATCAGGAAGAAGAAATATCTTCCGGAGATTTATTAATGGTAGTAAAAAACAATTACCACTATATTTCGGAGGAACAAGCTTTCGATTTTATCGCTAACGGCGATATCGTTGAAATTATGCGCATCAGGCGTTATGAAGAACTATACGGATTCCGTTTCGTAAACGTCGCTTTGCGTTTTCCCGATTACGACAATTTAGAAATGGAATGCAAAATCATTTTGGACACACTGGAAAGCGATACTCCCTCATTGAATCAGGAGCAAAGCCGCCAACTATTTTACGCCATCGAAGAAGATTACTCGCATATCACCCGTAAAGCCGAACGGTACAATAAAATCAAAGAAGACGACTATTACAATGCGCTCCAGATAAAATTCGCCTATGCCATTACTTGTCACAAAGCCCAAGGAGGGCAATGGGATTGCGTATTCATCGACAAGATGCTTTTTGGAGAAGAAGAGATGAACAGCGATTTACAACGCTGGTTATATACCGCTTTTACACGCACCAAAAAGAAAGTATATCTGATTAATTTCGACGACCGTTTTTTTGAGAACCCACCCGAATATTGGTAATTTTTTTGTTTACCGAATCACCGGACTCACTGTATTCCTGCATATTAGCCGGTTGATATTTCAGTCCTGAATCAAAAAATCATTTTTCCGTGCAGCAAATTCAGAACCTCTGCGTTGTATAAGTAGAAACACAACCGAAATGGACAATTACCCGGATATAATAGAACGATGTAAACAAAGAGAGCAAGAGGCACAAATAGAATTCTATTCGCTGTTTTGCAAAAGCATTTACGCCAGTTGTTTTCGGATACTCGGAAACGCAGAAGAAGCAGAAGACATAATGCAGGAAACTTTCATCAAAATACTGAATAATCCGGAACGGTACGATACAGATCAAGAAGGGATGAGGCGTATCCTGAACCGAATCGCAGTAAACGCATCGATAGACAGATACAGAAAAAAGAAGAAAAACCGGTTTACCGAGCTGAAAGACAATTACGATTACAGTGAAGACTTTTCGGAAGATACCGAAACCGAGATACAAATGAAATTAGAAGCAATTTACAGAAATCTTTCCCTGCTTCCCGAAGGTTATCGGGTAATTCTCTCCCTTCATCTGATAGAAGGGATGGAGTATCAGGAGATTGCAAAAAAATTAAAAATATCGGCATCAACGGTACGGTCTCAATTTACCCGTGCCAAAGCTAAATTAATCGAATTGATACAAAACGACCGGATATCATGAAAAACGTTTTTGATAAAATACCGCCTGAAGAGAAATACGAAAAATTCGATAACATTCCTTTGCCGGAAGGACATTTGGACCGTTTTAAACAACGGTTGGCAAAAGAACGTAGGAAAAGAGTATTCCGGCGCACTCTTGTCTCTTCCATATCCATAGCTGCAATGCTGGCAATAGCCGTATTCCTGCAAATAGATCGGCCTGCTGTCTATTCGGAAGGAACTCCGGCAACACAAACAGAGGAAGTCGCCTATCATTATAATTATCTATTAAATGAAAAAATAGAAGAAATCAGGGCTATCATTTATCAGGAAGGTGCCAATAAACATGCACAACTGTTATCCGACCTCGAGGAGATGCAAGAAAACACTCTCAATCCGGAACAATCCGAAAACTTATTGTCTCAAGACGACCAAATCGCTCTCATTATCAAAAACTACGATGCCCGGATATCTTCTTTGGAAAATATAGAATCTTTATTATTAAGAAATTTAATGAATAATTAAAACCGAATAACTATGAAAACATGGATTATCAGTTTAGTATGCTGCCTGTCAATCTGCTCGGCATACGCCTCCGGCAAAGCAGAAGCGACGCGGGAAATTACAAAGAATTTTTCCGTATCTGCCGCCCCGGCCCTGAATATTACCAACAAATACGGAAACATATTTCTTTCCGAATGGGACAGAAACGAAATATATTTTTCTATTCAGATTATCGGAGAAGCCAATAACCTATCCGACGCACAGAAAATTGCAGATGCAGCAAACATCGATTTTTCCCAATCGGGAAACCGTGTAACCGCCGCTACCGATCTTTCCGGATACAGCCAACTGAAACTAAGGAACAGTTCCATAAAAATCCATTATACGGTAAAAATACCGGCCAAAACTACGATGGACTTAACCAATACATATGGAAACATCGACTTCGAACAAACCGAACAACCCTTTAAAGCAATCGTAAAATACGGCAACCTGACCGCAGAAAAGATTTCCGGTACGGACAACAATATTGAAATCAAATACGGCAATCTTTACATCGGGGAGTTATCCCAATTAAATCTCGACCTGAAATATTCCGAGCTACATGTAGAAAAAGCAGAAACTATCAATATGATCAGCGCTTATTCCAAAATCACGGCAGGGACAATCGGAACGCTTGTCACCGATTCCAAATACGATACATACAAATTAAACGGAACGGATAATACAACGCTTTCTTCCGCAGGATATTCCAAATATACCATCAACACCCTTACAAACCGTTTCGAGGCATCGTCGGTCGCCTATTCCGACATTAAAATATTATCCGTTTCGAAATCTTTCAAATCGATTACAATCGACTGCAAATACACCGATACTTCTATCGGCATAGCCCCTGACAACTCTTACAATGCGACACTATCCGTCCGGTATGGCGACATAAAAGCCCATAACCTGTCTATCGACGGAGGCAATTATACCGGGAAAATCGGACAGGGCAACGCAACTGCCGAAGTTAAAATAACAAGTTCTTATGGAAATGTGAGGCTATCCGATTAACCTAAAAGACCATAATAAAAACAAATTCATAAACACTTACACTTTCATCTCTAAAAAAGATACTCCGGAAAAACTTGGGTTTTTCCGGAGTATCTTTTTATATAGTATTAAAATCAAATCAAAGAGAATGCAACGGTCAAACCAGCCATCACGATAGACACCATACTCATCAATTTAATCAAAATATTTAACGAAGGGCCGGAAGTATCTTTGAAAGGGTCACCGACGGTATCGCCAACGACAGCCGCCTTATGAGCCTCGCTGCCTTTGCCGCCGAAAGCTCCCTCCTCGATATATTTTTTAGCATTATCCCATGCACCCCCTGCATTCGCCATAAATACAGCCAGAACAAAACCCGATGCCAATCCTCCGACCAACAATCCCATTACTCCGGCCACACCGAAAATCACTCCGGTCAGAATAGGCACTATTATTGCCAAAATAGAAGGGAACAACATCTCCCGTTGCGCTCCTTTAGTAGATATTTCCACACAACGGGCATAATCAGGCGTGCCCTCTCCCGTCAGAATGCCTTTTATTTCCCGGAACTGGCGGCGTACTTCATCGACCATTTTGGCAGCAGCACGTCCCACCGCATTCATAGTAAGGCCGCAGAATACAAACGCCATCATCGAACCGATAAACATCCCTACAAGTACTTTGTAATTCATCAGATTCACATCGAACCAGACCATAAAGTCGGCAATAGACGCATTATGTACGACCTCTGCCGTAAGTCCTTCAGCCGGAGGATTGGAAAGAGTGGTAATCTCTGCTCCCGACTCAATCAAACGGTTTATTCCGATTTTTATCTCCTCTATATAAGATGCCAATAAGGCCAAAGCGGTCAAGGCAGCAGAACCGATAGCAAACCCTTTCCCGGTAGCGGCAGTAGTATTTCCCAACGCATCCAGCGCATCGGTACGACGCCGTACTTCCGGGTCCAACCCCGACATTTCGGCATTTCCTCCCGCATTATCGGCAATAGGACCATAAGCATCCGTCGCTAAAGTAATTCCCAACGTAGATAGCATTCCCACCGCAGCGATACCGATTCCGTATAACCCCATACTCACATCGGTAGCTTCGAAATTACAAGCGAACAGGTAAGACAATGTTATCCCTATCACGACTGCAATTACAGGAATCGCAGTAGAAAGCATCCCTGTACCTATACCGGATATAATAACGGTAGCTGGCCCTGTCTGCGCATTTTCACTGATTTTCTTCGTAGGCAGGTATGAATGGGACGTATAATATTCGGTGGATTGCCCTATCACGATCCCCACAATAAGTCCTGTTATCACGGAAAACGATACTCCTATCCAATGCTCTATTTGCAAAGCATATAAAATACCGAATGTTGCCAACGCAATCAGTACGGAACTCGTATTCACCCCTTTCCCCAGAGAAGAAAGCAAAGTCCGCATCGTTGCATTTTCTTTGGTACGCACCAAAAATATTCCCAGTATAGAAAGGACGATACCGATAGCCGCAATCAACATCGGAGCCAAAATCGCTTTCATCTGCATTCCGGGATTCATCATAAAGGCCGAAGCCCCCAATGCCGCCGTAGCAAGAATAGAACCGCAATAACTTTCATAAAGGTCGGCCCCCATACCTGCCACATCACCGACATTATCGCCGACATTATCTGCAATAGTCGCCGGATTACGCGGATCGTCTTCAGGGATTCCCGCTTCTACTTTGCCGACAAGGTCAGCCCCCACATCCGCCGCTTTCGTATAGATACCTCCCCCTACACGAGCGAATAATGCCTGCGTAGAAGCTCCCATCCCGAAAGTCAGCATAGTCGTAGTAATTATAAGCATCTTTTCCGCCTCGGAAATACTTTCTACGAAATAATTCAGAATGATGAACCACAAAGAAATATCGAGCAAGCCTAATCCGACAACGACCAAACCCATTACAGCCCCGCTACGGAATGCTACTTTCAACCCTTCATTCAGAGAACGGCTCGCCGCATTCGCTGTACGTGCCGACGCATAAGTAGCTGTCTTCATACCGAAATACCCCGCCAGCCCGGAGAAAAAACCACCTGTAAGAAATGCCGCAGGCACCCAATTATTCTGAAGATGAAAAGCAGCAAGAATAACGAATAAAATACATAAACACAGGAAAACCCAACCGACTACCTTATACTGCTGGCGAAGATAACTCATTGCTCCTTGCCGGACATACTGCGCTATCTCCTTCATCCTGTCCGTACCTTCATCCTCTTTCATTAATTGACGAAAAAAATACCATGCAAAACTCAATGCAAGGATAGAGGCCACCGGTACCATCCAAAATAGAGTAGGAATATTCATAATTGATCTTTTAAGTTTGAAATTATATTAATATCAATATTTTCAATGCTCCTATAACATTGCAATCTTTCCTCTCTACTCCAGGACTGCGGCATCCTGCCATGCCCCTTCTGTTGTTTCACAGGTAAATTGCAATCACATATCCGACACACATACCCACAAGCTCATTCTTCTTAATCCTCCTTATATACAATAACAATCAATAAACTATCCGTTTCCCATTCATTTTATCATCCCGCCCGATAAAACAAAACTTATTCTTTGTTCAATTTGAGAATGCTTTTCAGTATAATGATATTACTATTTATCTTCTCAAAATAATCATGGGGAAAGAAAATACTCTTAAAAAATTCAAAAAGCACGATAACCATCAATGCAGAAATAAAAATCATCTGATAATCGCGGGGATACAATAAAAAAAGCACTAATGCCAATACCGGAACGAACTTGATTATCCATGTATTGATCCTGTAAAACCGGATAAACCGTTTGTTTCTGTGTTCCAATAATGAAATATGCTCTTCTATGATTTCCGGATTCGAAATATTCCTTTTCAGATATTCCAACTCATCCTTAGTATAAGGCAAATACTCCGCAAGCAAAAAATCGATCATAAATACAAAATTTTTCTAAATGTATATAAAAAAACGGAAATATAAAAGGCTATTTCATATTTCCGTTTTCAAATTATAAGTATTTTATCTAAAACCGCCATCCGAATGTCAACTGCCATGCACCATTTTTTCCATTCACCCTATCAATCATCGTCTGCAAATCCCCTTTATCGAAGAAAGAGCTGGAGATATCGTAACTCTTTCTGACGGTTTTTAAGAAACCGAAAGAGTAATTCACCCCGATATTCAACCCCAGCCTGAATTGGTAGTCCAAACCGACGATTCCGCCTACGTCGCCCCGTTTAAAAGCATCCTTTACATTAACCGTAATTTTCTCGCTTTTTGTCTTTGCCGAAACAAGCGCACTGAACTGAGGCCCCAGAAATACATCCAAACCACCGATCAGATTGTATTTCACAACGACCGGAATATTGATATAATTCAACTTCATTTTGGCGTCGAACTCTTCATAATTATACACATATTTATAATTCGCCCCTTGTTGGGAAAACATAGCCGCCACCTCTATTCCCAATTTCGAAAAATCGATTCCGGCAAATACTCCGACATTCAAACCGGCCCTCGCCTCTTTGCCCCCCTTCGTTATTTTGGAAGCGTTAATCCCCACACGAGGCCCGAAACCAAAGCTCTGGGCTACAGCAATATCTGCCGACAAAAATAAAATACATACGATAAGAATAAATTTCTTCATAATACTATTTTTAGAGTCATTGCAAAGATAATAAAAAACGGTGCTTGTTTCCCCGTTCTTTCGATTTAATTTTTAAATTAAGAAATTATTGTTATCTTTGCAACAGTTGGAAGATAGTGAAAGGGGACAGCAGTCCCCTTTTTATATGTAAAACATTTTTATAAATGATTTCAAAAGAGACTATACAGAGTATCGTAGAGCCCTATCTGGCGGAAAAAGGTTTTTTCCTCGTCAGTATCAAATGTTCTCCTGCCAACGAAATAGAGATTTTAATAGACAGCATGGAAAGCATCGATATCGACCAATGCATACAACTGAGCAGATATATCGAAACCCGGCTGAACCGGGACGAAGAAGATTTCGAACTGACTGTCGGCTCGGCCGGCATCGGCGATCCGTTCAAAATTCCGGAACAATACCGAAAACATACCGGAAAAGAAGTAGAAGTCGTACTGCGGAACGGGAACAAACTGAAAGGCATCCTTTCCGACGTACAGGAAAATACGATTAAAATAACCTATGAAAAGAAAATGCCGGTAGAAGGGAAGAAAAAGAAAGAGATCATTTCGGTAACCGACGAATTACTTTTCAGCGACATAAAAACAACCCGCTTAGTGATTAAATTTTAACGACAACGAAATACAAACATTTAGAAATTAGCATAAAATGGATAACTTAAATTTGATAAACTCCTTCGCCGAGTTCAAAGAATTAAAGAATATAGACAAATCCACGATGGTAAGCGTATTGGAAGATGTATTCCGCAACATGCTTATCAAAACATACGAGACGGACGAAAATTTCGATATCATTATCAATTTGGATAAAGGCGACTTTGAAATATGGCGTAACCGTACGGTTGTGAACGACGATGAATTCGAAAATCCCAATCAGGAAATAACGCTCACCGAAGCAAAAAAGATAGACCCTACTTACGAAGTGGGAGAAGAAGTGGCCGAAGAGATAAAACTGAGTTCTTTCGGGCGCCGTTCAGTTCTGTCCCTGCGCCAGAACCTCGCTTCACGCATCCTCGACTTAGAAAAAGCAAACCTCTATAACAAATATAAAGAACGTATCGGAGAGATCGTTACAGGAGAAGTTTACCAAGTATGGAAAAAAGAGATATTGGTATTAGACGACGAGGGCAACGAACTGGTTTTGCCCCGTACGGAACAGATACCTACCGACTTTTTCAGAAAAGGCGATACCATACGTGCCATTGTTTACAAAGTGGACATGCGTAACAACAGCCCGGTAATCATCCTGTCGCGTACGGCTCCGGAATTCCTGCAACGCCTGTTCGAACAGGAAGTACCCGAAATATTCGACGGGCTTATCACAATCAAAAAAATCGTACGTATCCCGGGCGAACGTGCCAAAGTAGCCGTGGAATCCTACGACGAACGTATCGACCCGGTAGGCGCATGCGTCGGAATGAAAGGTTCACGCATCTACACTATCGTACGTGAATTGAGAAACGAAAATATAGATGTCATCAATTATACGACCAATACCTCGTTGCTGATCCAACGGGCATTGAATCCGGCTAAAATCACCTCTATCAGCATCGACGAAGAGAACAAAACCGCTTCCGTACACCTGAAACCATCGGAAGTATCGCTCGCTATCGGGAAAGGCGGGTTGAATATCAAATTGGCCTCCATGCTGACCGGATACGATATAGACGTATATCGCGATACGGAAGAAGAAGAGGACGATGTGGATCTGGATGAATTTACCGACGAAATCGAACCGTGGATTATCGAACAATTCAAGAAAATCGGTTGCGACACGGCTAAAAGCGTGCTGAGCTACTCGGTAGAAGATCTTGCAAGACGCACGGATTTAGAAGAAGAAACCATTGCTGAAATAGTGAACATATTGAAATCCGAATTCGAATAATAACCTCTGAAAATTTCCGCAAGACATGGTTTTGCAGAATAGCTGATAAACAAGTATCTTTGTAATATAAATGCCGATAAAAGGGGGAAAAATAAAATATGGCAAATGAAAAAAAATTAAGACTCAGTGGAATTGCCCGCCAGTTAAACGTCGGGCAAGGTACTTTGATTGAATTTCTTGAAAATAAAGGTATCAAAGCCGAACACGGCCCGAATACCATTATCGACAACAATACTTATGAATTAATCGTTAAGGAATTCGGCAAAGGGAAAACCATTGAGAAAGTAAATATCAGGGAAAAAATAAAAACAAAAAACGAAACGATCTCCCTCGGAGATATTAAGGAAAACCATACCGGAAGAAATGACGACGATGAACCCATAAAAGAAGAGGTTATCGTTAAAACATCCATTATAGACAAACCTATCGAATTCAAAATGCCCAAAGTTGTCGGTAAAATAGATTTGGATGCCGATAAGAAACGGAGAGAAGAACAACAGAGGAAACAACGGGAAGCTGCCGAACAAGCTGCTAAACAAAAAGCTGCTGAAATTGCCAAAAGCGCTCCGGTTGCACAGGCCGAACAAAAACCGCTCGACGGGCAGAACAACGATAAAAACAACAACGATGTTTTCCGGCTGAAAGAACCGGAAAAATTGTCGGGCCCTAAAATCATCGGCAAAATAGACCTCAACTCATTCGAGAAAAAACGTACGGATATTGCAGATAAAGGAAAGAAAAACAAGAGAAAGAGAATCAAAAAAGATTCCAAGGTCGATATCAATGAGTTGAAAAACACTACCCAACCTGCCGATAAACACCAGGGAGGGAACAACAACCAGCAACATAACAAACCCGGCAACGGCGTACAAAACAATAATAAAAAGAACAAACAACGTCCGAAACCCGCAATCGTAAAACAGGAAATCAGCGACGAAGACGTACAGAAACAGATAAAAGATACATTGGCACGCCTTACCGCCAAAGGCAGCAAATCCAAAAGTTCCAAATACAGAAAAGATAAACGCGAAGCTATCTCCGCTCGTATAAACGAAGAGATAGAACGCCAAGAACAGGAGAAAAACGTACTGAAACTCACGGAATTCGTTACGGTAAGCGACCTTGCCAAAATGATGGATGTACCTGTTACGGATGTCATTACCGCATGTATGAACTTAGGATTGATGGTATCTATCAATCAACGACTGGATGCGGAAGCATTGGTTATCGTAGCGGAAGAGTTCGGGCACAAAGTGGAATTCGTTTCCGTAGATATACAGGAATCCATTGCCCATGAAGAGGACAAACCGGAAGATTTGTTGCCGCGTCCGCCCATCGTAACGGTTATGGGGCACGTGGACCACGGAAAAACTTCATTATTGGACTTTATCCGTAAATCGAACGTGATAGCGGACGAAGCAGGGGGAATTACCCAACATATCGGCGCTTACAGCGTGAAAATGGACGACGGGCGAAGAATCACCTTCCTCGACACTCCCGGACACGAAGCGTTTACCGCTATGCGTGCACGTGGAGCCAGTGTTACCGACGTAGCGATTATCATCGTTGCAGCCGATGACAATGTGATGCCGCAAACCGTAGAAGCTATCAACCACGCTTCTGCCGCAGGCGTTCCCATTGTATTCGCTATCAACAAAATAGACAAAGAAGGTGCCAACCCTGACAAAATCAGAGAACAACTCGCCGCAATGAATTACCTTGTGGAAGATTGGGGCGGAAAATACCAATCGCAGGAAATTTCTGCAAAAAAAGGGGTGAACGTCGATCAGTTGCTCGAAAAAGTATTGCTGGAAGCCGAATTGCTCGATCTGAAAGCAAACCCGAACAAGAAAGCCAACGGCGTTATCATCGAATCTTCTCTCGACAAAGGGCGCGGTTATGTATCGACCGTATTGGTACAGGGCGGTACATTGAAGATAGGCGATGTAATGCTTTCCGGAACTTATACCGGAAGGGTTAAGGCAATGTTCAACGAACGGGGGAAACGAATCGACGAGGCAACTCCTGCAACCCCCGTTTTGGTACTAGGACTGAACGGAGCACCCCAAGCCGGCGACAGCTTCAATGTTATGGACGACGACAAACAGGCTCGGGAAATCGCCAACAAACGGGAACAACTGCAACGCATGCAGGGACTGAAAACCCAAAAACATATCACGCTGGACGAAATCGGCCGCCGTATCGCCATAGGAAACTTCCAAGAATTGAACATCATTGTTAAAGGGGATGTGGACGGTTCCGTAGAGGCATTGACCGACTCCTTAATCAAAGAGTCCAAAGATGAAGTACAAGTAAACGTGATACACAAAGCAGTAGGCCAAATCTCCGAATCGGACGTATTGTTAGCCGCAGCATCGAATGCCGTGATTATCGGTTTCCAGGTTCGCCCGTCGGCAAGTGCACGCCGCTTAGCTGAAAAAGAAGAGATAGAAATCCGGCTTTACTCCATTATTTACGATGCTATCAACGATATCAAAGACGCTATCGTAGGTATGCTCGCTCCCGAAACCAAAGAAGAAATCGTATGCTCGGTGGAAGTTATGGAAATCTTCAAAATTTCCAAAGTCGGGACAGTGGCAGGTTGTTTAGTCCGGGAAGGTAAAATTTCCAGAAATACCAAAGTACGTATCATCCGCGACGGTATCGTAATCTACACCGGGAAATTAGGCTCTTTAAAACGATTCAAAGACGATGCGAAAGAGGTTGCTTCCGGATTGGAATGCGGGCTTAACATCGAAGGATATAACGATATCAAAGTTGGAGATATAATCGAAGGATACGAAGAAGTAGAAGTTCAACGCAAATAAAAATCTTTGGTCCCCTATAAAAAACCTCCGGATAATATTATCCGGAGGTTTTATTATTAAAGAAATTTCACAGGCTCTTTCCTATTTATTTTCCAACTTTTTCCGATAATAACTATTGGCCGTATAAAGAACCGCCGCAGGATTATGCCCCGTCACCCTGTCCTTCGTCACCAAAGTAGTGGCATAAGCCTCTGAATATTTATAAAACAGGCTATCGTGCCCGACACACAATCCTATCACCACATTCAAATCCGTTTTTTCCCGATTCAGTAAACGCGCCTGCAACACCGGATTGCACATAGCCGCCCCTATCGATTCGCACTCTTTGGGAATCCCGAGCGAAGATTTCTCCACTCCTGCAACCTTACAAACTACCGAATAGGGTTCGAAACCATTTTTCCTCAATATACGGGCAAAAATACGTGCCTCATTCACCAACCCCACACAATTAGCGATACCTATTTTCTTCGCTCCGATTTTCCGGGCAAATTCCATAATCTCCTCTACCCGTGTCAATCGTCCGTACCCCTCATACTCTACTTCGGCCGACGCGACCATAACCTTATGATTGTCTTCTTCCGTATAACGTTCCAAAGCCCACTCCCAATCTTCCTTATCCAGATGGGTTGTCAGGCAGAATTCCGGATAAGTACCCGTCTGATACCTGCAATTCTGTGTTCCGCAATCTACACACGAAAGGGGAACGCAGCTTTCTTTATCTTTCCCGTTCATAACTACTTGTATTTTCATTGCTGAATACCGGCTATTCCTGCAATACAGGAGCAAGCCCTTCCCCCGGAATAACGCTTTCCGGCCTGCCCGTAGGCGACATAGGCATTCCTTCTCCGAACACTTGAACCGGAAAATTCTCACTTACCACGAATGCCGTAGGAAAACTCTCCAATACTCTCCCCCATAAAATAATCGCCTCTTCCCGCGTAAGAAAATCCCCTGCTGTCACTTTAAAATAAGGCGCTGTATAATCTATATAGGTCGGAATATCGGGAAACATCTCTGCAAACCGTTTCTGGGCAGCTTCGGACTCTGCACGCGCCGACTGTCCGTTGTCGAAATAAATACGTACCCGGTACCCCCGTATCATATCGGAAGGAGCACCCTGTTCAAAAATGAAAAACGTATCGCAATTCAAATTTACAACAGCCCCGTCTTTGGAAGGCGTTGCCAATTCCTGAACCAACCGGGCAGGAGTAGTCTGCGCAAAAGCAAAACACGAACAACACAATGAAAAAAGCAAAAAGATGTATCTCATTTCCTTAAATATTATCCTGAACAAAGATAGAAAATTAATATTGAAAATAAAGCCGGTTTACAGAGTGAAAAACACGATCACGCTCCTTTACGGTTTTCTGCAATCAAAACTCTGCCCCACCTCCGTTTCCTACACCATCCTATTTCGTCAAAAAAACGGATAAGCCATTTTGCTTTAACCTTATTCTCCCTGTCTATCTGACCAAATACGGTGTTCCATTTAAAGAAATAGTACGGCAATTCACAATCCTATACGGCCGTACCCGAACTTCCCCCTGCCCGAGAATTTTTTCCTCTCCGGTATATTCTACGACCGTTCCCTCCTGTATCATAGATGAAAGCTGCGACATTACATGTTCCGGAAAACGCAATACGACACCATTATCTAAGACATAACCGCGAATTTCATCCCGATTAACCGCCTTAACCTTTCCTTCTCCTTTCACGAAATTATCCTGCGGAGAAAGTCCTGGAGGAACAGGTTTTCTGTCATATACATATACCGTCTGTCCTTTCCCACTGACACTTACCAGCTCCAATTCCTGAACTCCATCCGGAGCATACTTCAATACACCGTTCACGGTAAGCTCTTTACCCAATGCAGCTATTCGTTCCCCAAAATACGGTGCAAATTTAACGAGGAAAACGGATGCCAGTGTATTCAAATAAAATCCATCGAAAATAAAATCTTCATTATATGTCTGCTCCATAATAATACCATTATATGCAGAAATCCGCTGTAACGGATTTTTCACTACCGGGCCATGCCCCTGCCTGAGACGAGGTTGTGCAACCGATGATACCGGTTGTAAAATAATCAAAAACATCCCCATCCCTACTAAAAATAATAAATGCCGTTTCATATTTTTGTTATTTTTGTTTAACCTAATTACCTTAGATAAAGGTAATATTTTTTTGATTTGCAAATCATAAATAATTACTTTTATATACTTTTATTCTTACAAAAAATAAAATTCAGATGCCAACCAGGAATACCCAAAGGCCTGCACACGAAAAGCATAAATGGTTTACCGAAATTTTCCAAAACAGGAATCAAAAATTCTACCGCCTCCATAAAATCATCTGCAAATAAAATCCACAATTACAACAGCATATTATGTATGACTTTCTTATCCATAAATGCCATTAACGAAGAAACGACTCGAACAAAACGATAAAAACAAATGAATATCAACAAATTATTATTTATTCTATGGTTACTTATCCTCCCTGTTATAACTCTGGCAGAAACTAGCAGTTTAAAAGAACAACTACAGGGAATCATAGGCGGGAAAAAAGCTCAAATAGGGATCGCCGTTATAATCAACGGCAAAGACACCGTTACCGTAAACAACGACTGCCGTTACCCGATGATGAGCGTATTCAAATTACACCAGGCTTTAGCCGTCGCCGATTATTGCCAACGCAAGGGACTCTCTTTCGACACCTCTGTACATATCGACCGTGCCGAACTAAAAACCGATACATATAGCCCTTTACGCGACAAATACCCTCAAGGAAATATAGCTTTGTCAATCGGAGAATTATTGAAATACACTTTACATCTGAGCGATAATAACGCATGCGATATTCTTTTCGACCGGACAGGAGGGACGGAAACCACCGATAAATATATCCGAAGTTTAGGCATCGGACATTTTTCAATCGAAGTTACCGAAGACGAAATGCATAAAGACCTGAACGCCTGTTATCGAAATTGGAGCACTCCTTTAGAAACGGCCAAAATTATCGAGATGCTACTTACACAAGAATTGTTCGGAAAAGAGTATCAGAATTTCATAACCGATGCAATGATTACCTGCCAGACCGGAAAAGACCGGTTGGCATATCCTCTCGAAGGGACAAATGCAATAATCGGCCATAAAACCGGAACAGGCGACCGTAACAGTAAAGGACAAATTATCGGCACAAACGATGCAGGATTCGTCTGCCTGCCCAACGGGAAACGATATACGATTGTCGTTTTCATAAAAGATTCCGAAGAGACCGAACAGGCGACTTCCCGAATCATAGCCGACATTTCGGAAACCGTATATCGATACATAAGTACCTCGTTACAATAAACGATACTATGGGAATAAAACCGACACTTTTAATCACAACCTGTCTCTGTTCACTCGGTTTTATAACAGTACAGGCAGAACCGCCCGGCATTAACCCCGCAAACAAAGATACAGACAATATCTGCATCGACACGATCTGCTTGCTGGAAAACAATGTATGGGAAATACAACTACCGGGAAACCCGCCGGACATATCATTAATAAAATTCCGCAACGGAATAAAGAGCGATATTTTTATACACGAAGGACAGCAAGCAGAAATAAAATCGGTTTATTACCTATCGGATAAACCGGAATATTCTTTTTCTGCGACAACCTCAACAAACAAAAACGGGAATTATATAGTTGCAGACCATAGAGGAAACGTTCATAACTACCGTATCCTTGAATTGACCGACACTTCACTCGTCATCAAATTCGAGCCATTGCCCGAACAATTCAGCATAGGCGGCGGCCATCCTGTCAGATATAAACCTAGTTCCTCATTCAAGTCAACCGCCCGCAAAGAAATTATCATAGCCCATACCTCCGAAAAACACTTAGAAGCCGGCGTACCGGTCTGCTATTTAAACGAACGAGGTGATACAATTATTCCTTTCGGGAAATATGAATTCTGTCAAACCGACACAATAAGCCATATAGGCTTCGTATATGAAAACAGTCCCGGCAAAAATATCGTTTGCATCGACAACAAAGGGAAAAAACTTTTCAATGTATTGCGCTACGACAACGGTCCCGACTATATAAGCGAAGGCCTGTTCCGCATCACAGACGAAAAAGGGCTGATCGGTTATGCCGATTCCGCAGGCAATATTATCATTCCTCCGCAATTTTCCTGCGCTTTCCCTTTTCTGAACAAAAAAGCACGAGTAGCCTGCAACGGAAAATTCAAACCGGTACCGGAATCCTCCGATGAAAAATATTATTGGGACAGCGACCAATGGTTTTTCATTGATAGAACAGGCAAAAAGTTAAATCAATTCAGCATTATGGATTGGATTCCCGAACGCATGAACGACGATCCGGACAACAAACGGTACATAATCTTCTTCTCAGTTTTAAACCGTCCATTCTATCTGCCTTACGAATATTCCGACAAACGAACGGAAGAAAAGATACGAAAAGCCATTACCGATAACTCGATGCTCGAAATAACTTTACTCAACGGAAATACTATCATTCATGCAAGAAACAGCTATAAAGAACGCCCTGCCGGTATGCTCACGTTCCACTAAATTCATCTCAAAAATAAAAACTCAAAAAATTTCATCCATTATCCCCATATTCAGACCGTTATTCTGAATAATTTTCAAATAAAATCTGTAAATTTGGTAAGTATTTCTGTAATATATATAATGAATAATAGAACTTTTAAAATATTTTTGTAATAGATAAAACAGAACCGAACGAAACCTTAAAAACCTCTTAAAACTCTATAAATCAACTTTATGAGAACGAAGCTATACTTATTGGCTTTTATTATCCCGCTATTTACAGGTTCCTATTCACAGGCGCAGTCCGTACAGGATGCGAAAAAAATTTCGATTGTCTATTTCTCCCACTCCGGGAATACCGAAGAAATTGCCAATCAGATAAAGGATGCCGTTGGCGGAGATATTTTAAAATTTCAACCTGCCTTTTATCCATCCGATTACCAATCTGTTCCCGAACAGGCAAAAAAAGAGATAAACAAAGGGTACAAACCCGAACTGAAAACGAAAATAGACAATATCGGAATAATCAAATAACTCATCCCTGAAAAATTCAGTTTATGTTACGAAAGATCAGAATAGCAGCCGCCGTTATCTTTTTTACGATAATAACGTTTTTGTTCCTCGACTTTACAGGAACGCTGCACCATTGGTTCGGCTGGATGGCCAAAATACAATTTTTACCTGCTTTATTAGCCCTGAACGTAGGAGTTATCATAGCCCTCGTTCTACTTACCCTGCTTTTCGGAAGAATTTACTGTTCGGTAATTTGTCCGCTCGGTGTTTTTCAGGACACTGCTTCATGGATTGCCGGCAGATGGAAAAAACGGCGTTTCTCTTATTCCCCCGCCCTATCCTATTTACGGTATGGAATATTAGCCGTATTCATCATCGCCTTGGTTGCAGGATTCAGCTCATTCGCTGCCCTGCTGGCTCCATACAGCGCATATGGGCGGATAGCATCCAACCTTTTCGCTCCTGTCTATCAATGGATAAACAACGCTCTCGCCTATTTCGCCGAACGTGCCGACAGTTACGCATTTTATTCCGTCGATGTATGGATGAAAGGAGGATTTACCTTTGCCGTAGCAATCATTACCTTCGTCGTACTCATTATTTTAGCCGTACGGAACGGACGTACCTATTGCAATACCATATGCCCCGTAGGAACCGTATTAGGTTTCCTTTCCAGATTCTCTTTTTTCAAACCGGTTATCCATACGGAAAAATGTATCAGTTGCGGATTATGCGCACGTAACTGTAAAGCCTCTTGTATCAGTATCGACCCCAAAAAGAAAGAACAAAAAATAGATTACAGCCGTTGCGTTACCTGTTTCAACTGTATCGAAACATGCAAACACGGTGCTATCCGATATGAACGCCGGCATAAAACGGTTGTGCCTGCCGGACAACCGGCGGATAATAATACAAGCGGGAAAGTAGATAACACACGCAGGAGCTTCCTTTCCGTTTTAACGCTCTTTGCCGCTTCTTCTGCATTAAAAGCACAAGAGAAAGTAGATGGGGGATTAGCCGTAATCGAAGATAAAAAGATTCCGGACAGACAAACCCCGATCGTTCCTCCCGGAGCCAAAAGCATCCGCAACTTTACGCAACATTGTACAGCATGCCAATTATGCGTATCGGTCTGCCCGAATCAGGTATTACGTCCTTCCGGCAAACTATCTTCGCTAATGCAGCCAGAAATGTCGTATGAACTCGGATACTGCCGCCCCGAATGTACCAAATGTTCGGAAGTATGCCCTGCAGGAGCCATTCATACCATTACAACCGCAGACAAATCGGCTACACAAATCGGACATGCCGTATGGATACAGAAAAACTGTATCGTACTGACCGATGACGTAAACTGCGGGAACTGCGCTCGGCATTGCCCTACCCAAGCGATACAAATGATACCTCTCAATGCGGAAGATCCCAATTCACGTTTGATACCGGCCGTCAATACCGAACGCTGTATAGGTTGCGGAGCATGCGAAAACCTATGTCCCGCCCGTCCGTTCAGCGCAATTTATGTAGAAGGCCACGAAATGCACAGAACCGTATAACTTTGAAAGAGCATATAATCATGGAAGAGAAAAAACAAATCGATATAAGCCGCAGGAAATTCTTAAAAGTATTGGGTAGCGGAGTCGCTGCTTCGACAGCCATGCTGTACGGATGCAACCCGAACCGCCAAAATACGGTAACCGCAGCAGGCGAAGTGCCTACCGACCAAATGACTTACCGCACCTCTCCCCGTACGGGAGAAAAAGTTTCGATACTCGGTTACGGCTGTATGCGTTGGCCGACATTGTCATCTCCCGCAAGCGACGGCAATGTGATAGACCAAGATGCAGTAAACGAACTGGTCGATTACGCCATTGCACACGGCGTAAATTATTTCGACACATCACCCGTATATGTCCAGGGATGGTCTGAAAAATCCACCGGGATAGCCCTTAGCCGCCATCCGAGGGAAAAGTATTTCATCGCAACCAAAATGTCCAACATGTCGAATCCGGATTTCAATTTCGGAGTGGAGATGTACCGCAATTCCCTAAAAAACCTGCAAGTCGATTATTTCGACTATTACCTGCTCCACAATATAGGACGGCCGGGATTGTTCAAACAACGTTTCCTAGATAACGGACTGCTGGATTTTCTGCTTAAAGAACGGGAAACGGGGCGTATCCGCCATTTAGGCTGGTCATTCCACGGAGTACAGGAAGAGTTCGATAAAATTCTGTCCATGCACGATACCGTTCATTGGGATTTCATACAGATACAGCTCAACTATTCCGACTGGCGGCACGCCTCCGGAATGAATGTCAACGCCGAATACCTATACCATGAAATTGCCCAAAGAGATATTCCGATGGTGATTATGGAACCTTTACAGGGAGGACGGTTATCCGATGTTCCGGAACATATCTTCACCCGATTGAAAGAACGCAATCCTCAGGGTAGCGTAGCATCGTGGGCATTCCGTTTCGCAGGCTCGCACGAAAAAGTATTGTGCGTATTAAGCGGCATGACCTATATGGAACACCTGCAAGACAATATACGCACCTATTCTCCGCTTGTTCCGCTGACCGAAGAAGAGAAACAATTTCTCTACGATACGGCCGACCTGAAAGCACAATATCCCACCGTTCCCTGCAACGACTGTCAATACTGTATGCCCTGCCCATACGGTTTGGATATTCCAGGCATCTTGTTGCACTATAACCGCTGTGTGAACGAAGGGAATATTCCAAGAAGCCAACAGGATGAAAACTATCGCAAAGCAAGACGGGCCTACCTAATCGGTTACGACCGCAGCGTTCCGAAACTGCGTCAGGCAAGCCACTGTACCGGATGTGAACAATGTAATCCGCTCTGTCCGCAGAATATAGATATTCCGAAGGAACTGCACCGAATAGACGATTTCGTCGAACAATTAAAACAAAACACGCTATAATGGAAAAAATTATCCGGTTATTGCATGAAGGAAGTTACTCCTGCGTTATTGAGAACCATAATGAGATACGTACCTTCTCCCGCCGTGGAGTAGCCGATCTATACGATTTGGTGTGCAATGACGCTTCTTTCCTGAAAGGCGCTTCCATGGCCGACAAGGTCGTCGGGAAAGGAGCTGCCGCATTAATGGCGCTCGGCGATATCGGAAGCCTTTATACGGATGTTATCAGCACTCCTGCCCTGGAGCTGCTCCGTAACGCCGGTATCGAAGTGACTTTCGGAAAAGAAGTCCCTTACATCATAAACCGGGAAAAAAACGGACAATGTCCATTGGAAAAACGATGCGGAAATGAAACGGATATTCGTAAACTCTTCCCGATAATAACGGATTTTATCGAATCCATCAATACCAACCAAAAATCAAATACCATTCAAAAATAAAAACAGATATGAATACATCTTCTATCAAGCTTTACACTTTAAATTACAACGAGTTAAAAACTTATATCGTTACATTATTATTCATTGCGGGAAATATTATCCTGCCGCAACTCTGTCATCTTATTCCGCAAGGAGGAATTATCTGGTTGCCGATTTATTTTTTCACATTAGTCGGAGCCTATAAATACGGTTGGAAAGCAGGTTTAATGATAGGGATTTTCTCTCCTATCGTCAATTCCTTGTTATTCGGCATGCCGGCAGCAGCAGTCCTGCCATCCATTCTTTTTAAATCGACACTACTCGCAATCGCTGCCGGATGGGCTGCCTCCCATTTTAAAAGAGTATCGATTCCCATTTTGTTACTGGTAGTACTCGCTTATCAAACAATAGGGACCTTAGGAGAATGGCTTTTAATCAATATCGATGACAGTTTCTACCAAGCTGCCCAGGATTTTCGCATCGGATTACCCGGTATGTGTGTACAAATTTTCGGCGGTTACTTGTTTATCAAACACTTAATATACAAATAGCATGATTCTATTTATGGGTATCGGAGGACAGGAGATACTGTTAATCGCCCTTATCGTATTGCTTCTTTTCGGAGGGAAAAAAATTCCCGACTTAATGAAAGGACTCGGAAAAGGAATACACAGTTTCAAAGAAGGGATGAAAGGCATTGAATCTCCGGAAAAAGAGGAAACTCAAAAAGCAGACAAAGAATAACCTGACATAACCCGATAACAAGGCGGTACCGGTCTCGGGCCGCCTTGTCGTTTATACGAACGATTTAACCGCCACAAGAAACGGTACATATTTCGAGCCTATTCCGATTATATGAATTATCCTCCGAATTTTACGATTTATGGCACCGATATTGTTTGCCTATAAATAAACTTTACAAACATTCTAAACAAATACACATGAATCTACTTAAATACAGCCGTATAGCACTCATATTGAGTCTTGGCTTCCTATCCGTATCATTAAACAAAACTTACGGACAAACCGTAACGGAACGATTTAAAATAATTCAACTACCCTATGCAACCGATGCATTAGAACCGGTTATCAGTAAAGAAACCATTGATTATCATTATGGTAAACACTTACAAGGGTACGTAAATAATCTTAATAAACTTATTGCCGGAACAAAATTCGAGAATGCCCCTCTCGAAATAATCGTAACGGAATCGGACGGGAGTCTTTTTAACAATGCAGGGCAAACACTAAACCATAATCTCTATTTTACTCAATTTTCCCCTGAAGGAGGAGGAAAACCCGTAGGGAAACTGGCTGATGCAATCAATAAGAAATGGGGCTCTTTCGAAAATTTTCAAAAAGCTTTTACAGATGCCGGGAACGGATTATTCGGCTCCGGTTGGGTATGGTTAGCCAAAGATAAAAAAGGGGACCTGTTCATCACGCAGGAAATAAACGGAAGCAACCCGATTGTAAAAGGACTCACTCCTCTACTGGGGTTCGACGTATGGGAACATGCCTACTATATAGATTACCGGAATAATCGGGCAGGCCATATCAACGCATTATGGGATATCATAGATTGGGAAACCGTAAACCAAAGATACCAATAACCGATTTTGTGACATCAACAAAACAAAGTAATAATTACCGGAAACAAATTCCATTGTCCCTCCAATACAACGAAACACTATAAAAAAGAGGCTCTTTACAAAAGAAAGTAAAGAGCCTCTTTTTCTCGAGTCCAATTATTTTTCCCTTTCTCGAAAAGCGGCTAAAACCCTATATTTCCGAAAGAATCCAATAAATCTTCCGCATTCAGCAAAGAAAGTATATCTTTCAAAGGTGCCCGTTCTATCACTATTCTTTTCCCGAAAATTCCCTGTTTAAACCGTCCCCGTACCGTACACAACAGATTTTCCGGTTTTTTCAAAGCTGCTCCCGCAGCAACAGCACCTATTATTCCTCCCTTTAAATGTACGGCGACCGGCACGGATAATTCCGTTACACCTTTTCCTATTTTAACCGGTTCCGGCAATGAAAAAGAGACGAAATAAGTAGTCGAATTAGGAGTCATTACTTCTATATCAAAACTTTTGATCGTAATGCGGGATGAATTATTCTCTACCGTCAATAAAACCTCTGCTGCAATATTCCCTGTAATAGAAGCATCTGTGCGGATTCCGTCCACAGAGATTATCTTTACATCGTCCACCCGCGCACAGGAAACAAAGGCAAACAACAGAATAAGACACAAAACAAAACTCCTTCTCATAGATTCTCTATTAAAAACGATTCAAATATAGTGAAAGGTGAGAGATAAAAGTCAAATTTATTTGAGCTTTTATCCGAACCGCGTCCTATATTCTTTAAATATAGTGAAAGGTGAGAGCAATCGAAAAGAAATTTTTTTCTTAAAAGATTGCCGAGCCGCATCTTATATTATTCAAATATAGCGAAAGGCAAGAGATAAAAGCGGTCGAAAATAAAATTTTCGGCCGCTTTTATTAAATCATGTACTTATATATTAAATATCATCTTTAATGGAAAGCCGCGATACCTTTTTATTCTGGGGATCGCCTTTAGGCGTTATCAGCATCTTACGCCTCTGGTATGCCGGAGCATCTTCCAACTCATCGATAGACATCTCTTTGCTGGCAGAAGAAGCACCTTTCGATTCCGGCATGAATACCGGAGATTCCTCATACGAAGCCTGACGTTCCGGCGCAGCAAAATCAATATCCTGGAATAATACACCTCCTTTACGGTCTTTCAAGGTACGTTCCACTGCTTCACGTACCTCTACCGAAAACTCCTCATCGGTTTTAACAGGCTCTTTTACTTCTTCTTCGTCATCGAGCGACAAAACCTTCTTCTCCACTTTCTGTACGGATTGCTCCGTTACCTCATGCACATTTTCCTGTCCTTCGGTCCCCTTATATACTACACGAAATCCGTCTTCGTCCTCATCCTCCAGCTTTTTCGCAACCTGTCCGTTATCCTCCGGATCATCCATGGAAAGTTTTATTATCGGCTGTTGCACCGCCTGTTTTTGTTCAATACGATCACCTATCGTTTTCGGGATAATCAACTCTTTTTTAGGGTTATCCAATATATGCGGTTTTACCGCCTCATCCAATAACTCCTCGGGTGTAGCCGTCGATTTGCTGTGTTCCTTCATCATATGGCGCCCGAAGTCCTCACGACTCTCTTTGCTTTCAAAACCCGTTGCGATAATAACGACGCTCACTTCGTTCTCTTTCAAAGCATCGTCGTATCCGGCACCCCATATCAATGAAGCGGAACTTCCTGCCGCAGCCTGAACATGCTCGATAATATCATACACCTCATTCATCTTCAACTCTTTATCGCGCCATGAAATATTGACGAGGATATTTTTTGCACCCTGTATATTGTTCTGATTCAACAACGGAGAAAGCAATGCCTGTTCTGTCAGTTCCACCGCGATATTTTCCGTTCCTATTTGCGAAACGGCAAATCCCATCAACGCCACCCCGCTATTGCTCATCGTCTCCTGCACATCGGCAAAATCGACATTCAGTTGATGTTCTTTCGTAATAATTTCGGCGATACCCTTTGCCGCTGTCGCCAATATATCATCCGCTTTACCGAAGGCCTCCGTAAAAGTCAGTTCCCCATACATCTTATTGATATTCTCATTATCGATAATCAATAAAGAATCGACATGTTTACGCATCTCTTCGATACCCAATGTAGCCTGTGTAATCCGTTTCAACCCTTCGGTACGGAACGGAATCGTCACGATAGCAACCGTCAATATATCGAGTTCTTTAGCTATCTCAGCAATTACCGGCGCAGCACCGGTTCCTGTTCCTCCCCCCATTCCTGCGGTAATGAATACCATTTTCACACCGCTCTCTTCCAACGCCTTTTTTATATCGTCGCGGCTCTCTTCCGCAGCATCACGCCCCCGTTCCGGTTTATTACCGGCACCGAGTCCCTGCGTCAGATTACGCCCCAACTGCATCTTCAAAGGAATAGGACTTTTAGTAAGCGCCTGGGCATCGGTATTACACGCCATAAACATAACGTTGTGAATACCCAGATTATACATATATTTTACTGCGTTACCTCCACCCCCTCCGACACCGATAACCATTATTTTGGAAGCCGCTGCATCCGAACCCGCCAAATCTACGCAGTCTATAATCTCATTCATATACGAAAACCTTTATGTTAAGTAACAGAATTTATCTCTATCTCATACAGCCTGCCCGAAACCGGACAATACCGCACACAATCGTTCCTATTTAAAAGTTATTATCTTCCAATTCGTCATCCTGCGGATCGATAATACCTTTCACTTTCCCTACCGTATTTTTCAACCAACCCCCGAATCCCCGGCGTTCATGCGTTTCATGCTGGGATTCATCATGAGGTACTTCCACCTGCGGCAACACAGTATCCGTATCTTCGGCCGGCTGGTCGAACAAATAGCCCTGCTGCTGCCCGCTATGGATTCCTCCTTCGGCAAACTGTTCGTAAACCGATTCTACCGGTTTCGACTTTTTAAAAGCAATCGTCTTGGTCGGACGGCCTATTACCGCTCCTTTCAACAACAATCCTACCGCAGTGGAATACATCGGGCTGTTCACCTTTTCTACACTGTCCGCAGTAACATAAAGGTCGGGAACCGCTATCCGCACTTCACATTTCAAATGGCGAGCGAACAGTTTATCCAAATCCTTCAACTGGGCACCTCCTCCAGTAAGAACGATACCACCGCTCAGCTTACCTTTATAACCAACCCGTTCTATGATCTCTTCCAACCGTTCGATAACATCCATCATACGTGCTTCGATAATCGATGCCAACGTTTTTTGAGAAATCTCCTTGGACGGGGTACTGTTGATACTCGGCAATGTTATCACCTGATTTTCCGGAACGGAATCGCTCATGGCACTGCCGAATTTTACTTTCAGCTTTTCCACCAACCGCTCCAATACGCCACACGATTTAATATCCTTATTGATAATATTTCCCCCGATAGGAATTACACCGAGGTAACGAATCGTCTTATCGTAATAAATACAAATATCGCAGGTTCCTCCTCCGATATCCACTACTGCGACGCCCAACTCTTTCTCATCATCGACCAACACCGCCTCGGCAGATGCCAACGAATTCAGAATCACATCGACAATATTTACATCCGCCCGGCGCATACAACGATCGACTAATGCCAGGTTATTTTTATCGCCGGTAATGATATTGAACACTCCGGCCAACCGTTTTCCGACCATTCCCACCGGATGGCTGATATCGGGGTCGTCGTCCAAAATATAATTCTGAGGCAAGATATGTATAATCACCTCTCCGGGAGGGACCGAAATATTGCGCATATCGTCGCTCAAACGCAATACATCGTCCTCACGCACTTCCCCTTCCCGATTCGTAACGGAAACATAACCGGAATGCTGCTCACATTTTATATGTTGGCCGGAAAGACCTACGTATGCCTCGCAAACTTTTATTCCATACTCTTTTTCAATGGCTAACAACGATTCCTTTACCGCATTCACTATCTGATCGGTATTTTTCACATCCCCTCTTGCCATGCCGTTCGACTTAACGCACGAACTCGCCACAATACTAATCTTTCCGTCCTCTGCTTTTTTCCCGATAAGGGTAACTACGTTGCTCGTACCCATATCTATCGCTACTATGTAATTAGCCTCTTTTTCCATAAATTATTTTTAAATTACACCGGTTTATCGTTATGCCGTTCATCGTTATTAATCTTCGCCTTATCTGCAAACCGCCATATCGTCAAACTTCAAATCGATCACCTTGTAACGGTTCCAGCCGACACTTTTTAACTCTTTCAGGTAGAATACCTTCAATTTCCGCAGGTACTTCTCAAAATCGCCCAAATCGTTTTCTTCGCACAATATCACCACATGTGCTCCCACACGCGGAATCAGCTCTATTTCTCCCTTGTCATTCAGGTTAATCTGAGCGATTTGGCTATTCCAAAAGGCATCATTCCCTACCCATTTTACAAAGTTAAGCAGATTATCTATAAAAATATAATTTTTATAGATATTTTTATCAATTTCTTTCACAGCTATCTTACTTTCGTACAACGAGTCGCTAAGCGTTACCAAAGGGACATCCGCAATAAAATAACCGCACAGAGGCAAAACTCTCCCGTTTTCGTCTATATAGATATTCCGCCCTGTCCCCGTAGATATTCTGACAACCGGCTCGCATTGTTCGATATTCACCCACAAAATCCCTTCCAAATCCTTATATATCTGCACTTCTTTTACATATTCCATACTGTCGAAATAGTTTTCCAATGCCCTGACATCCGTATCTGCAACCGTTCCGACATATCTTCCAAGGCTATCGCTTTCCAACCGGCTCCGTATCATCTCAGGCGTAATAAAACCTATGCGGCTGCTGTCTTTCACCGTAATATGAAACCGGTTTATCGCCCTGGTATTGCGTTCCCCTCCCACATAGAGGCCGCCTCCGATAAGTGCAGCCCCCAAAAACAACAACAGGACAATATCCCACAATATACCTCTCTGCTTTCGCATTGCAACCAATAACTATCTTTTTTGTTTCAACAGGTTATAAATCGGTTCGCAAAAAGCGTCGATATCCCCCGCTCCGAAAGTAATCAAAATATCCAAATCCATTTTTTCAAGCACACCCATCAATTCCGTTTTGGGAACCAATCTTTTATTCGGAATCGCCACCTTATCGAGAATCATTCGGCTGCTTACGCCCTCGATAGGCTCTTCCCTCGCCGGATAAATCGGAATCAGAAGCAACTCATCCACCAAAGAAAGGCTTTCCGCAAAACCGTCTGCAAAATCTCTCGTACGGGTATATAAATGCGGCTGAAAAACCGCCGTTACCTTCCGACCGGGAAACATCTCACGAACCGACTCTATCGCAGCACGCAACTCTCTCGGATGATGTGCGTAATCATCCATATAAACTAACGAAGGAGTATTGATATAAAAATCGAAACGGCGTTTTACTCCGCTAAACGAAGCAATCGCCTCCTTCAATTTTTCTTCATCGAAACCGGCTACCCATAAAAGGGAAACAGCCCCCACACAATTTTCCACATTGATATGGCCGGGAATTCCCAGTTTACACCCTTCGATAACCCGGTCGGGACAAACGATATCGAAATGATAAGAACCCGTCTCGTCGCACACAAGATTAACCGCATGAAAATCGGAAGCGACATCATCCAGGCTGTACGTATATATTTTTATCTCCTTATTCTCTATCCGTAAATCGATTCCTTTCCGGTAAACTAAGACACCTCCCTTTTTAATCTGCGAAACGAACTGTGAAAACGACTCTTTCAGGCTTTCATGGTTTTTATAAATGTCCAAATGGTCGGCATCTACCGAAGTCACCAACGCTACGTCGGGATAGAGCCGTAAAAACGAACGGTCGAACTCATCCGCCTCTACCGCTACCCTGCGGCCGCGCCCCAACACCAGATTGGAATCGAAATTTTTGGAAATCCCTCCTAAAAAGGCATATCCTCCGCCTACCTCCCCGTTTTTGTCGTCGGCGGCCAATGCATTGAACCATGCCGTCATAGTGGTAGTCGTCGTTTTGCCATGCGTTCCTGCCACCGCCATTACATATTTTCCTTCGGTAACGGCTCCCAATATTTGAGACCGTTTCAGAACCTCAAATCCATGTTCCCGGAAATAAACCAGCTCGCTATGGCCGGCAGGCACAGCAGGTGTAAAAACAACCAACGTATCGGAAGGATTCAGAAATGCCGCATCTACCTTTTGCATATCTTCCTCATAATGAACAGGAATTCCCTCTCTTTCCAGACTACGGGTAAGAGCGGTTTCCGTCCGGTCGTACCCGGCAACCTTTTTTCCCTGTTCCCGAAAATAACGGGCAAGAGAACTCATTCCGATACCTCCTATACCGATGAAATATACATTTTTAAAATCTGTCATCGCTCTATTTTTTCAGATATTTTTTCTCCGCTTCCTCAAGCACGATATTTACCATAATATCGGCCGAATCACGTACTGCAAACTCCTTTATCTTCTGCGCCATTCCGGCTAATTTTTCTTTATCCGCAAGCAACGTTTCCGCAAAAGGCAACATTTTTTCCACCGCCTCCGCATCGCTCAACATCTCCGCAGCCCCTTTATCTACCAAAGAACGGGCATTTTTAGTCTGGTGATCGTCCGTCACTCCGGAAGAAGGAATAAACAATGCCGGGACTCCTGCAAGCGAAAGCTCCGTCACCGTAGATGCCCCTGCCCGCGCAACCACCAAATCGGCAACCGCATAAGCATAATCCATCCGATCGATAAAAGGAGCCATCCAGACATTATCGCTGCCGGCATACGGTTTCATACGCTCTTTCATCTCCTCAAAATAATAACCGCCGACCTGCCATATCAGATTTATCTTTTTCTCCGAGACCAGCCTTTCCATATACTTCATAACGCTTTCGTTAATAACCCGCGCTCCCAAGCTGCCTCCCGTAACCAACAATATCGGACGTTCTTCCCGGAAACCGAAATATTCCAACGATTCCGGGCTTTTCTTTTGCAATCCATCGAAACGCCCCCTCACCGGATTGCCTGTAATTACGATTTTATCTTTTCCGAAAAACCGTTCCATATTATCGTAAGACACGCATACTCTATCCGCCTTTCTAGAAAGCATCCGATTCGCCATGCCCGCAAATGAATTTCCTTCCCATAAAACCGTAGGATATCCCATACGCTGCGCCTGCCACAACAACGGCAAACTGGCATAACCGCCGAATCCCACCACTATATCAGGCTTAAACCCGCTGAGAACCTTCCGCGCCTTCAGAAGGCTCTGCATCACCCGGAACGGCACTTTCAGGTTTTTCAATGTCAGACGGCGCTGCAATCCCACAACCGGAAGCCCTACTATCCGATATCCCAATGCAGGGACCTTCTGCATCTCCATTTTTCCCTCAGCGCCTACAAAAAGTACCTCTACATGTTCTTTACCCAAACGTTTTTCCAACGTTTCAACAACGGAAACGGCAGGATAAATATGTCCTCCCGTACCACCGCCGCTAACTATTATCCTTATGTCTTTCATCCCAGATTACCCCTTCAAAATCGAAGTCGTCGTCATAACGCCCCCGTATATTACCATTATCTTGTTTTTGTCCTTTATCCTCTTTTCCCGACGCCTTTTCCACAACCACATGCTCCCACTCCTCTACTATCAGTTTTCGTTTTTCCTCCAACAATTTTAATTGTTCAATCCGGTTCTGCTGCCTGCTTACCCCCAATATCATCCCCAAAGACATACAGGTAAAAAGCAACGATGAACCTCCCAAACTGATTAACGGCAAAGTCTGTCCCGTTACCGGAGCCGCATCCACCGATACTCCCATATGCAACAACGCCTGCAAGGTTATCATAAGGCTTAATCCCAACACCAATAAACTGGGAAACGCCGTATCGCATTTCCGGAATATCACGATAGCCCGGTAAAAAATCCAAAGGTAGCATCCCAACAAAAACAGTGCTCCCAAAACACCGTATTCCTCGATAATAAACGCATACGCATAATCGGAATAGGGGTGCGGCAGGTTGGAACGCTGCGTGCTGTTGCCCGGACCTCGCCCGGCCAACCAACCGGAAGCTACGGCTATCTTCGCCTGATGCACCTGATATTGCTCCGCACTTAACGTTTTACCGTCACTATTTTCATCATCCATTACGAAATTCTCAATTCGGCTAATCCATGTATCTACCCGCCCTACACCCGATACTTTCAACAACGCCACAAAAAGGATAAAAACCACCAAAATAAAAAGGAGCAACCGAAAAATTTCCGACCACTTTACCCGCCCGATAATCAATACGATAACACAGGTGAGCCCTATAATAATAGCCGTAGAAAGATTGGAAATCATTACGAGCAAACAAGATACGGCTATCGGAAACAACAACGGGATAGAGGTTTTTTGCAATATATGGAAATTTTTTTCCGGGAATTTTTTCCAATCGCCATACGAAAACGAAGGCAAGATCGGTATCCTGTCAATAATTTTTTGAGTAGAAGCCAACTGAGCAGCAAGCCGGATAATCAATGCTACTTTCAGGAAATCGGACGGTTGAAAAGTAAATGTCGTATAAGGCAACCTCAACCAGCGTGTCGCATCGTTATAAGTTTCTCCCGTAAAAAAAGTCAGGCACATCAACACCAACGCTATCCTGAAAATCAGTTTGGCATTTTTGAAATAAACCTGATAATTGATCTGATGAAATATATAAATACAACCTAATCCCAACAGTACGAAACGAATCTGCCGCACTAAATAATGGCTCGTATCCCCATCGAGATTTTTATAAGCCATAGAAGCGGTAGATGAATATACTACCAAAATGGAAAACACACACAATATAAGAATAACAATCCAAAGCGACTTGTCACCACCGACCAATTCCCTGTATTTGGAATGTTTTGCCATTTATACCGCTCCTTTTACATATTTCCCTGATTATACAAAAACCTTTTTATCTCCCGGCTTATTTTCGTTGTTTAGCAGGCAGATTTTTCACACTCTCTTTAAACAGCTCTCCCCGTTCCTCGTAATTCTTAAACAAATCGAAACTGGCGCATGCCGGCGATAACAATACGCAGTCACCCCGTTTGGCGACTACCGCCACCCGCTCCATCGCTTCCGCCAATGAACCCGTAGAATAGATGAAAGGAACCACCCCGGTAAAAGCTTTTACTAATTTGCTGTTATCAACCCCCATACATATCAATGTCCGTACCTTCTCTTTCGCCAACGCATGCAACAAGGTATAATCATTTCCCTTATCCTGTCCGCCTGCAATCCACACGGTCGGACGCGTCATACTTTCCAACGCATACCAGACAGAGTCCACATTGGTCGCCTTCGAATCGTTGATATACAAAATCCCGTCCTTTTCATCCACCCGCTCCATACGGTGTTCCACCCCTGTAAAGCCATACAAGGTATTCAAAATCGTCCGGTCGTCCACTCCGGCAATCATCGCTGCCATAGAAGCCGCCATCACATTGTAAATATTATGTATTCCCTTTATCTGTAAAGCACTGCTGTCGATAAACAACTCCCGATTGTTACAGTTTATGTCTATTTTACCGTCTGCCCCTATATAAGCGCCTACCAATAACGTATCCTTGACCGTAAAAGGAAGGCTGCACATACGAAAATGTTCCTTATGCGCCCGCACGGTATCGATCGTTACTTTATCGTCCATACTGTATATAAAATAATCCTCCGGTCCCTGGTTCTGCACAATACGGAATTTGCTCCGCACATAATTCTCCATTTTATAATCGTAACGGTCCAAATGGTCAGGCGTAATATTCGTCAATACCGCTACGTCGGCCTTAAAATCGTACATCCCGTCTAACTGGAAACTGCTTATCTCCAAAACATACCAGTCATGCTGCGCCGTAGCCACCTGATAAGCAAAACTATCCCCGATATTACCGCCGACTCCTACATTCAACCCGCCGGCCTTCAACAGTTCATAGATAAGCGTAGTAGTAGTGGTTTTTCCATTACTTCCCGTTACACAGATCGTTTTTGCCGTATTATACCGTCCCGCAAATTCAATCTCCGATATTACGGGAATCCCTTTTTCCCTTACCTTCCTGATAACTTCCGCTTTTTCCGGTATTCCGGGGCTCTTTATCACTTCGTCCGCATTCAATATCAAATCGAAAGTATGTCCTCCCTCTTCAAAAGCGATATCCCACTTTTTCAATTTGGCTTTATATAAATCCTGTATCGCTGCACAATCCGAAAGAAACACATCGAATCCTTTGGATTTTGCCAATACGGCACTTCCATATCCGCTCTCTCCTCCTCCTAAAACTACTATCCGTTTCATTATTTTTCTTATCTGATTTTTAATGTTATCAACGTTATAGCAGCCAACAATAGCTGCACAATCCAAAATCGGGTTACGATCTTCACCTCGAAATACCCCTTCTTCTGATAATGGTGATGCAAAGGCGACATCAAAAAGATACGCCGGCCCTCCCCGTACTTTCTTTTCGTATATTTAAAATACCCCACCTGCATAATTACCGACAGGCTCTCCACCAGGAAAATCCCACATAAAATAGGAATTAACAACTCTTTACGTATCAACAGGGCAAATACGGCGATAATTCCTCCGATAGTAAGCGAACCCGTATCGCCCATAAAAACCTGGGCAGGAAAACTGTTATACCATAAAAAACCGATCAATGCTCCGACAAATGCCGCACTGTAAATAAACAGCTCTCCACTATGGGGAATATACATGATATTCAAATAATCGGCATAAATAATATTCCCCGACAGATACGCCAAAATCCCCAACACAACGCCTATTATCGCAGAAGTCCCCGCAGCGAGCCCGTCCAATCCGTCGGTCAGATTAGCCCCGTTGGATACGGCCGTGATGATAAAAATAGCCGCCAACACATACACTATCCAACTCCACAAATGCGATTCCCCTTTATCGAAAGGAACCAACATGGCATAATCGAATTCATTGTCTTTCAGAAACGGAATCGTCGTAATGGTCTTTTTCTCATCATCCGACAGGTAAAAAACCTGCGACCCGTTATCCAACGGAACGACTACCCGCTCTACGCTCTCGTCTCTCTCCACTTTCTCCCGCACGACAATATCATTACTGAACCACATGGTCAAGCCTACGATAATTCCCAGGCCGACCTGTCCCACAATCTTAAATTTTCCGTTCAGCCCCTCTTTTTTCCGGCGGAAAACTTTTATATAATCGTCTAAAAAGCCGATAAACCCGAGCCATACCGTCGCCGCCAGCATCAACTGCACATAAATATTGTTCAGATTGCAAAAAAGGATTACCGGAACCAAAATAGCCAACAAGATGATCAATCCTCCCATCGTAGGCGTCCCCCGCTTTTCCAGCTGCCCTTGCAACCCGAGGTTCCGAATCTCCTCTCCGATCTGTTTACGTTGCAGGAAACGAATAATTCTTTTTCCGAAAATAATCGCAATAATCAAAGAAACGATTATTGCCAAAGCCGCTCGAAAAGAGCTATATTCAAACATCCCCAGACCGGGAATATCCATTATATCCGATAAGTAATGCGCCAAATGATAAAACATGCCTGCTGTCTCTAAAATTACATTCCGTTCCTAATTCTATTTTTTTGCTGCCCTCCTATTTATCAAAATAAAGCGCAACCTGTTCCTTATCATCGAAATGATGGCGGACACCCTCTATCTCCTGATAGGTTTCATGTCCTTTCCCGGCAATTAAAATAATATCGCCATGTTTGCCCGAAGCCGCTCCTCCCGGCACTCCCTTCGCAAGCAATACCGCCATTTTAATAGCCGCCGCCCTGTCCGGAATAACGACAAATTTATTATCTACCGCAAAAGGACACTCTTTCAGCCCTTCTTCCATATCGTTCAAAATATCTTCCGGCTTTTCAAAACGCGGATTATCGGAGGTCAGAATAACAAAATCGCTTTTTTCTACGGCAATACGCGCCATAACAGGACGTTTGGCCTTATCCCTGTTTCCTCCGCACCCGACTACGGTATACAATTTTTGATTACCGTTACGAATGGCGTTCACCGTATTCAATACATTCTTCAAAGCATCGGGTGTATGAGCATAATCGACAATCGCCGTCACACCGTCTTTCGACACCATATAATCGAAACGCCCGGCAACCGAATGCAACAAACTCATCTCCCGCAAAACCGTTTCCTTATCCTGTCCCAACTCCATAGCTGCCGCATATACTCCCAACAAATTATAGGCATTGAATTCTCCGATAAAACGTACCCATAACTCCGTACCGTCGATCTGTAAAAGCATTCCCCCGAAAAGGGACTCGATGATTTTGCATTTATAATCAGCCATCCGTTTCAGGGCAAAACTCTTAACCGAAGCCTCCGTATTCTGCATCATCACTTCTCCGTTCCGGTCATCTCCGTTATAAAGGGCGAACGCCCCTTTCGGAAGAGCGTCGAAAAATCCCTTTTTCGCTTTGATATACGCAGCGAAAGAGCCGTGATAATCCAAATGGTCGTGCGTAATATTGGTAAACAGTCCGCCGGCAAACGTCAACCCCTCTATCCGATGCTGTACCACACTGTGAGAACTGACTTCCATGAAACAATATTCACATCCTTTGTCCGCCATTTCCCGCAACATCCCGTTGAGTGTCACCGCATCGGGCGTAGTATGAGTAGAAGGCATCTCCTCATCTTCTATACGGTAACACACCGTAGATATCAATCCCGCTTTATGCCCCAATTTACGAAACAGATCATACAGCAAAGTAGCCGTCGTCGTTTTTCCGTTGGTTCCGGTAACCCCTACCAACTTCAATTTTTTACTCGGTTCTCCATAGAAACGGGAAGCGATATCTCCCAAAACGAGGCTGCTATCCTTAACCCGTACATAAGTAACTTCTTTCTGCAATACAGGAGGAAACTCCTCGCAAACGACAGCCCCCGCTCCAGCCTCAACCGCCTTTCCGATATAATCGTGCCCGTCTGCCGCACTGCCGCGCACTGCAACGAACAAAGCCCCCGGTTCTACCCGGCGGGAATCAAACACAACAGCTTCTACCGGACATTCCAAACTCCCCTTTAACTCCTCTATCTCCGTCCGCCTTATTAATGTATCTAAATTCAATGACATTATCTTTCCCAATATTTTCCACAAAAATAATAATTTTGAATCACAATAAAGACGAAAATGGGGATTTATAATCAAGAAAACGACAAGCTTTCCCGTTCCCCATTTCAAGTCTGTATTCAAATCCGATAATATTAACCGAAACGAATGAATATCTATCCAGAAATTCCGCATCTCTTTCCCTCTATAACCGAAGAAAAAACTGAAATAGAACATTAACAACAAACCTCCTAACAACTCATCGAAAATCAAAATCATAATATCCGATATATTGTTATTTCCTTTCTTTCTTGCGTCCCTCAGAGAGATTCGCTATTTTTGTCCGATTATCCGAAATAAAAAACTTTTATATAAAAAAACGACCGGTTTTTCCCGAATTAATTGATTCCCGGACAAAATATCGTCCGACCCAATCGACACATAACGATTTCCGTCGTTGCAAATTAACTTATCAATTCATGAAATCATAATAACCATATCCAAAAATGAAAAAACTACTTTCTTCCACGTTAGCTATATGTTTAGCCCTGACTTTGTCGGCACAAGATTATAGCAATTTTTCACAAATCGTACAACGCACCCGCTCTCTTGCAGACAAATATCCGGATAAAGTACATTTGAAAAGTCTTGCTAAAACTACTACCGGCAAAGATATCTGGGTATTGGAATTAGGTATGGGACAAACCCGAAAACATCCTGCCATAGCTATCCTCGGCGGAGTGGACGGACGGCACCTATTAGGCGTAGAAATGGCAATGGGGCTGGCTGAAAGCCTATTATCCCAACCCGATGCAGATTCCATTCTTTCAATAAACACCTATTATATATTTCCGAACGTACAACCCGATGCTACCGAACAATATTTCGCTCCTTTGCGTTATGAACGCACATTAAATGCACGTCCTACCGACAATGACCGGGACGGTTATACCGGCGAAGACCCTTATGAAGACCTCAATAATGACAATATAATTACAAAAATACGGGTAGAATCACCGAAAGGTACATATATCGAATCCCCGGAAGACCCGCGTATTTTAATCCCTGCAAACCTCGCAAAAGGAGAAACAGGGAAATACCTCATTTACAGCGAAGGGACAGATAACGATAAAGACGGATTATTCAATGAAGATGGGGAAGGCGGTATAAATTTCAATCGCAATTTCACCTATCTTTATAAAAATTTCACCCCGGAAAGCGGCGATTATGCAGTTTCCGAAATAGAAAGCCGTGCCGTAGCCGATTTTCTTTATGACGCATTCAATGTGCATACTGTTCTGTCCTTCAGTCTAAACAACAACGTATCCGTACCGACCAAAGCGTACATGACCGGCCCGTTGAGACCCGAACAAGAAAACCCCAACGACTCCCGGATTAATACTTATGTATCGAGCCTGTACAACCGATACGTTCCCGATATGGCAGGAACAGAAACACTCCCTAACGAAGGAGGAGAATTTTACACATGGGGCTATCAACATTACGGACGCAATTCATATGCTACTCCTGCATGGTTACCGCTTCCTCCCGATAAAAAATCTTCGGGAAATTTCGAATCGGATTTCTTAAAATGGGCAGAAGCTAACGATATAACAGATGTTTTCGTTCCATGGACAACAATCAATCATCCCGATTTTCCCAACAACAAAACAGAAATAGGAGGAATCAAACCTTTCGTAAAATATAACCCTCCTTATAACATGGTTCCGGAATTGATAAAAGAACATTCGGCATTTTTAAACGCTCTGACCGCAGCAGCTCCCAGAATTACCCTCGTAGAGTTAAAAAAAGAACCTCTCGACAAAGGGATAACACGCTTAACCCTTATTATCAAAAATAATGGGATTATGCCCACTATCAATCAAATCGGAGAACGTTCCTATTTCCTTAAACATATTACCGTACAATTAACTCCCTCTTCAGGCCAGACATTATTACAAGGTAACCCGAAAACGACCAAACCCGTACTGAACGGCGGGGAAACAGCCGAATTTTCATGGCTTGTACAAGGAAGTGGAAAAATATCCGTTGAGGCCGGGTGCCCTACTGCCGGATATATATCGTCCGAAATAACCCTTTAATATCCGAAAATAAAAGAGGTAAATTAACCCTTTAACAAAATAATGAAATGAAAAATATAATCAAATATACGCTGTCGCTCCTTTTAAGCACATCTATATCGGTATTGGCTGCCCAATCATACAGCGACCTCTATTTCAAAGCGGCCGGTTCTCCCATGAATCCCAAAGTACAAGCGAGTTGGAATCATTTTCACACTATTGCCGGTATCGAAAAATTATGCAAAGACCTCGCTGCCGCCTACCCCGGTTTGGTAAAATTGGAAAGTATCGGAAAATCGGTGGGAGGCCGCGATATCTGGACAATGACTATCTCCGACTTCTCGAAAGGAGACCCTAACCGGAAACCTGCTATGTGGGTCGAAGCCAACATCCACGGAAACGAAATTCAAGGGACCGAAATGGCTTTATATATTGCATGGTACTTAGCAGAATCATTTAACGATACTCCTTTCATACAGGAATTACTGGCACAAAAAACCATCTATGTCACTCCTACTATCAACCCCGATGCACGGGCTATCTTTACCGAAGAAGCAGGGGCACTGCGTTCCGGCATTCGTCCTTTGGACAACGATCGGGACGGAATAACCGACGAAGATGATGCCGAAGACCTGAACGGCGACGGATTCATTACTCAAATGCGCAGAAAAAATCCGAACGGACGTTATATCGCCGATCCCAATTATCCGAATCGCCTAATTTTAGCTCCGGAAGGAGTTCCCGGAGAATACGACCTGTTAGGAAATGAAGGAATAGACAACGACGGCGACGGACGCGTCAACGAAGACGGCATAGGCGGTTATGATCCGAACAGAGACTGGGGATTCGGTTGGCAGCCTAACTTTATACAAAACGGTGCGATGAAATATCCTTTCTCCCTTCCGGAAACCCGGGCAGTAGCCGACTTCATAACAGCTCATCCCAACATAGCCGGAGCACAGAGTTTCCACAACAGAGGCGGCATGATGCTACGCTCGCCGGGCGCCGAAAGCGACCGGAATAAAGTAGACCGCAACGACATTGCCGTTTACGACGCTTTGGGCAAAAAAGGAGAAGAACTTATCCCCGGATATCGTTATTTAGTTGTATATTCCGACATGTATACCACATACGGCGGCTCCATCGACTGGGTATCATTCGGACGAGGAATTTTCAATTTCGCCAATGAATTATGGAATCAGGAATTGATGTACCGAGGTGCTTATAAAGGAGATCCCGCCGTTATGGAATACGAATTCAACAAATCTTTACTCTTCGGAGACGCTTTTGCAGAATGGGAAGAATTCGAACACCCGCAATACGGGAAAATAGAAATCGGCGGATTCAAAAAAAATTCTACCAACCGGCTGCATCCGGGATTCCTATTGGAAAGCGATGCCCACAGGAATGCCGCATTCGTAATATATCATGCTTACAATACCCCCCAACTATCGATCAGCAATGTCAAGGAAAAAACATTGGAAGGCGGATATAAAGAAATTACAGCAGATATAACCAACGAACGCATTATGCCTACTCATTCGAGTTTCGATATACAGAATAAAATCGAACGCCCCGACTGGATATCCATCAGCGGCCCGAAAGTAATCGCCGGAATGGTCATGCAAAACGCAGATATGAAACAAGGAACGGAACAAAAAGTCAATCCCGAAAAATTAGCCGTTGCCAACATTCCGGGAAACAGTACAGTAACCGTACGTTGGATCGTTAAAGGAAATGAAAAATATACCATTACCGTAGACAGCGCCAAAGGAGGACTCGTAAAAAAATAGAGCAAAAAACTTCAATAAAAAAGCAGGGAATTGTTCCCTGCTTTTTCATTTTATTATCATCGACCGTTTTTCATCTGCTCCGACTTCCTGCTTATTCATCCAAGACCAGCTCGTAATCGAATACATCCAGTCTTTTTCCGAACTTCAATCCTACTTTTTCAAAATGGGAAACCCGTTTGAATCCGAATTTCTCATGCAACGCGACACTCGCTTCGTTTCCTTCCGTTATGCAAGCAATCAGTACATGAAAACCTCTCTCCCGGCACTCTTCGATCAATCTCCGCATAAGCCGTTTTCCGATTCCTCTCCCTTCATATCCGGGAGCCAAATAAACCGTCGTTTCTAAAGTATATTTATAAGCTTCCCGCGCCTTCCAGGAATGGGCATAACAATATCCGACTATTTCACCGTTTTCTTCATACACGAAATAGGGATAAACTGCCGAAATTTCCGCGATACGGCTTCTCATCTCCTCCTCCGGCAAAGGCTCCGTATCAAAAGTTATCACACTCTCCCTTACATACCCGTTATAAATATCCGCAATCGCTTCCGCATCTTTCAAACCGACTTTTCTGATCATAGTATCATATCCTTATAAAATGTAAATATACGAAAATACCGGCAACCCTATTCCGTACCGGATAAAAAGCGGGGAGCGATATTCACGCTCCCCGCTTCCGGTATCCTTTTATTTCGATTTGTCCGGAGCTGCCGGAATCGGAGGCAGCGGACGATACGATTTGAGTTCTTCTTTCAACACTTCAACCGCTTTCATCAATTGGTCGTCTTTTCCTAAATATTCATCGGCCGGATTGTTATCCACTTCGATATCGGGATCTACTCCATGACCTTCGATAATCCAGTTACCGTCGTCGATAGAATAGCTGGTAAAGAACGGCACACGTACATCCTGCCCGTCCATATAAGGCGCAGAAGCACTGATACCCACTACACCGCCCCAAGTACGTACTCCGATAAGTTTACCCAATCCGAGTTTCCGGAAACCGTACGGGAACAAGTCACCGTCGGAAGCAGAATATTTATCTATCAAACATACTTTCGGCCCGTAATGCGTTCCGTTCGGAATAACTTCCGGATGATCGATATTACGCGACATCGTCAAACGATATGCTTCACGTCCCAGACGTTCCAAAATAATAGGCGAAACATTGCCGCCGCCGTTCATACGGTCGTCGATAATCAACGCCTTTTTGTTCAACTGCGGATAGAAAAGCTGAACAAAGGCATTCAAGCCTTCCGTACTCATATCCGGAATATGGATATATCCTATCTCGCCGTTGCTCGCTTCATCTACCTTACGGACATTTCCCATTACCCATTCGTAATATTTCAATCCGGATTCGTCGTCTATCGGCAATACCACAACCTTACGCGCCCCATTCAGGGAAGGTGAGGTATTCACCGCTATTTCGGTATTCTTATTGGCACGTCCTATCAACAAAGAATAAATATCTGACACCGTATTGGTCGGAGTTCCGTTAATCGCTACGATATAATCGCCTACTTTTATGTCCGCACCGTACTCTTTCAACGGAGAACGGAGAGCATTCCACCCTTTCGCTTCTTCGAATATCTTTTCTATGCGGAAAAATCCGCTCTTATCCTTACTGAAACGAGCTCCGAGCAATCCGGTATTAATCCGTTCGGCTTCCGGACGCTGCCCACTGTTCACGTAAGCATGGCCGATATTCAATTCGGCAATCATTTCTCCGATTACATAAGTCAAATCATTGCGGTGGCGTACATAAGGAACCAACGGAGCATATTTATCGTGTATTTTTCCCCAATCCACGCCATGCATATTCTCTACATAGAAGAAATCACGATATACCCGCCATGTTTCATCGAAAATCTGTTGCCACTCTTCGCTATAATCTACCAACACCTTCATATCGGAGAGATCGATCCATTGGTCGGGAGATACTTTTCCATTCGGCAAATCGACTACCGCATAACGGGCTCCTTCACGAACCAACGCTTTTTTACCGTTCGCAGAAACAGTCAGGGAAATTCCTTCACCTATATCGGATGTTTTCTTCGTATTGAAATCGTATAATTTAATATTTCTCGGATTACGCCCGTTACCGGTCGCATAATAAAGTTTACCTGCCGGAGCATACACCAAAGAGTAAGAACCTGCCGATACCGGAAGCTGAACGATGCGCTCGCCGATACCTTCCTTATCCACTTTTACGACATTACCGTTATCTTCTGCAGCCTTTTCTTCACCTACTTCATTATTCCGTATAGCCACCGGCGACGGAGTATCCTTACTAAGCATCACGGCATAGATACGGCTCTGGTTGCCGTAATATGCGTTCCATTCGTTAGAAGCATAAGCAGGAGCCAAATCCCTTGCAGAAACGATATAAAGGTATTTCCCGTCCTGCGAGAACATCGGTTGGGAAGAGTTATACCAATTATCGGTTACGGCAAAACGCTCTTTGTTGGCCATATTATATAAATATATCACGGAAACCAGATTATCCGTATCCGTCGTATAGGCTACCCAAGCATTGTCGGGTGAAATATCGTACCCTGCAATAGCGCTCCATTCGCCTTGTGCTACCAAAGTAACGCTCTTAGTCGCAACATCCACGTATTGCAAACGGTTTTTACGATCGGTAAAGAAAATCTTTTTCCCGTCGGGCGACCAACGCAATGTCTGTTTATAAGTATCGGCGTTGGAAGTAAGTTTTACTGCCGGTGCACTGCCGTCCTGCGGAACGATATATATTTCGCTTTCCCCGTCGATATCGGAAATATAAGCGATGTATTTTCCGTCGGGCGACCACGCTCCGTAACGGTCATTCGCATTGCCGCTCTTTGTCAGGTTACGGGTAACCCCTTCTTTCGCAGGCAAGGAGAACACTTCGCCGCGCGCCGTCAATACTACCCTCTCGCCGTCAGGAGAAATACCTGCCGCCGTAATGTATTTCGATGCATCCACGATTTCCGGGCGATCCCATTCCACATCATTCTCGATATATACCGGAATTTTATTAATCTGCCGGCTGGCAACATCGAATTTATAAAGTTCCCCGTTCCGTTCGAAAACAATCGCATTCTGAGAAGCAGAAGGGAATTTTATATCGTAATCGGTATAAGCGGTTAATTTTTCAGTAGATTCCGTTTTGGTATTGTAAACAAACAGGTTCATTGTCCGGTCACGGTCGGAAAGGAAAAATATTTCATCGCCTATCCACATCGGAAAAATATCCTGGCTGTCGTTATTCGTAATATTCTTCATCTGCTTGGTTGCAAAATCGAAAATCCAGATATCGTCGGCCATACCGCCTTTGTAATATTTCCAGGTACGGAATTCACGGAACACCCTGTTCATCGCCAACTGCTTCCCGTCAGGCGAGAAAGAGCAGAATCCGCCTTCGGAAAGCGGAAGCTCCTCAGAGAGCCCACCGTCTTTCGACACCTTATAAAGTTTCGCCTTAAAACCGCTGAAAGTATCCCATTTACCACGGTAAACGATCTCTTTCCCGTCGGGCGACCACGCCATTACTACATTATTCGGCCCCATACGGTCTGCAATATCGTCACGGGAAACCGCCGCTGTATGTGTCAACCGCTCCGGAGTACCTCCTTCGGACGGCATCAGATAAACTTCGGTATTCCCGTCGAACTGTCCGGTAAAAGCAATACTTTTCCCGTCAGGAGAAAAACGGGGAAACACTTCGTAACCGATATCCGACGTAAGACGACGGGCTACCCCTCCTTCAACAGGAACGGTATAAAGGTCCCCTGCATAACTGAACACGACAGAGTTATTCCCTATCGCAGGAAACCGCATCAATTTCGCTTCATTCTGCGCAGAAAGGGAAGGCAGAATGAAAAACGTTGCTGACAACAAAAAAAGAAATTTCTTCATACGCAATCATTAAAAAGGTTATCTATTTCAAACCCTGTTATTACGGGTAACTTCTCAAACACATTTTATTCTAACAAAGTTAGGAATTTATTTCTACTTGCGGAAGCATATTTCCTCTCTATTTTTCCAAAAGAACAAGAGAAAAACCGAAAATTTTACTTTATCCGAAAAACAGCGTTTATCCTGAAAAAGGAAAAAGCGTTACGGCAGACGCAGCAAAAATGTAGAAATAATCCACACAAATAATGTGGAATTCACCAAACTTTCCCCAAAAGAGTACGGCGCAATTTTCTCGAAACGACAATATAACAACCTATTTATCTGTTATTTATAAGCGATTGTTAAAAATTCATGCTTTTTAGATACTTTTGTGACGGATTTTTGATAGGGAATAACAACTAAAAAATGAAACCTTCCGAAATTTTATAAATTTATTAACCATTCATAATAATGAGAGTCGCTTTTTATACGATTTTATGTTGTACGGTATTACTGAGTTCCTGCAAGGATAATGAAGTAAAACTGCCTATTGTAGAAGTGGAAGATGTTGCCATAGACAACATCGAAATTTACGGAGAATATGCCGGTCTTATCAGGGCTTCCAGAAGCGTAGAGATACACGCCCGGGTAGAAGGCTTTCTCGAAAACATGACATTCGACGAAGGGAAAAAAGTAGAAATGAACGAGCCTCTTTTCTATATCAACGATGCCCTTTACAAAGCCAAAGTAGAAAAAGCGAAGGCTCAATTAAAAAAAGACGAAGCACAAGCAGCAAAGGCAGCCCGCGACGTAGAGCGTTTGCGCCCGCTGTACGAACAGAATGCAGCCAGCCAGCTGGATTTGGATAATGCCATTGCAGCCCTCGACATGGCTAACGCCAGTGTGTCGATGAGCAAAGCCGACCTCTCTCAGGCCGAACTGGAACTAAGTTATACCGTAGTACGTTCTCCGTTATCGGGTTATATCAGCGAACGGTATGTAGACGTAGGAACTTTAGTTGGAAAATCCAACTCCTCCCTGTTAGCCACCGTAGTAAACCGCGACACCGTATTGGTCGACTTCAAACTGACCGCTTTAGACTATCTGAGAAGCCAACGGAGAAACGTACATTTCGGAGAGCTGGATACCACCCGTTCCTGGCAACCGACCGTAACCGTAACTTTAGCGGATAACTCCGTTTACGGAGAAAAAGGGATCGTGGATTTCGCCTCGCCGCAAGTCGATCCCAAAACCGGTACTTTCGGGGTACGTGCAGAACTGCCCAACCCCCACCAAGTATTCTTGCCCGGACAGTTCACCCGGGTAAAACTGTTGCTGGACGTACTGGAAAACGTAATGGTCGTTCCTAAAAAAGCGATCTTAATAGAAAAAGGCGGTGCATTCATATTTGTTGTACGCCCGGACAGCGTAGTGGAAAAACGGTATGTGGAAACCGGCCCCGAACAAGATAACCGCATCGTAATCACCAGAGGGTTATCTTCCAACGAGAAAGTCGTAGTGGAAGGTTACCAGAAACTGACACACGGACAAAAAGCTATTCCGAGAACTCCGGAAGAACAAGAAGCAATATTGAAAGAGCAAAACAAACAAGAGGAGGAAAATTAGATGAAACCAGGATTTTTTATTGACAGGCCTGTCTTTTCTACCGTTCTTTCCGTCTTGATTGTTTTGGTAGGGATTATCGGGCTGACACTGCTCCCCATCGAACAATACCCGGAAATTACCCCTCCTGTGGTAAAAATCAGTGCCTCCTATCCGGGAGCCAATGCTACAACCGTTTCCCAGGCGGTGGCGACTCCTATCGAACAGGAATTAAACGGAACGCCGGGCATGATTTACATGGAATCCAGCAGTTCCAATTCAGGAGGCCTTTCCATTACGGTCACTTTCGACGTAACCACCAACCCCGACCTGGCTGCCGTAGAGATACAAAACCGGGTAAAGCTGGCTGAGTCACGGCTTCCCGCCGAAGTACTGCAAAACGGTATTTCGGTAGAGAAACAAGCCGCCAACCAGCTGCTTACCGTAGCCCTCGCCTCAGACGACCCGAAATTCGACGAAATATACCTGAGCAACTACGCTACAATCAACGTATTGGACGTAATCCGCCGTATTCCGGGGGTAGGACGTGTTTCCAATATCGGCAGCCGTTATTACGGAATGCAAATATGGGTATATCCCGACAAGATGGCCAGCTTCGGGCTTACGGTCAAAGACCTTGAAAACGCACTGAAAGACCAGAACCGCGAATCGGCAGCCGGCGAATTAGGCAAACCTCCTGTTTCCGGGGTAGATGTCACGATTCCTATCACCGCCCGAGGCCGCCTATCTACCGTAAGCGATTTTGAAGATATCGTAGTAAAAGCCAACAGCGACGGCTCCTTTATCCGCATACGCGACGTAGCGAGGGTATCTCTCGAAGCCTCTTCGTATAATACGGAAAGCGGACTGAACGGGAAAAATGCCGCCATATTGGGTATTTATATGCTGCCCGGCGCCAATGCTATGCAGGTAGCACAAGAAGTAAAGGACGCCATGGAAGAGATAGCCAAAGATTTCCCCGAAGGGCTCGACTACCTCATTCCGTTCGATATGACGCAATATATCTCGGAATCCATACACGAAGTATACAAAACCCTTTTCGAGGCATTGATACTCGTTATTCTCGTGGTATTCCTCTCTTTGCAAAGCTGGCGTACCGCATTGATTCCGATTATCGCCGTGCCTATCTCGCTAATCGGTACTTTCGGATTCATGCTGATTATGGGATTCTCGCTCAACATGCTAACCCTGTTAGGGCTTGTTCTTGCAATCGGTATCGTCGTGGATGACGCTATCGTCGTCGTCGAGAACGTCGAACGTATCATGTCCGCACAAAAAATCGGCGCACGCGAAGCGACCCATATCGCCATGAAAGAACTGACCGGCGCACTTATAGCAACCTCATTGGTATTAGCGGCCGTATTTATCCCCGTCAGCTTTCTCGACGGCATCACCGGTTCGCTGTTCCGCCAGTTCTCTATTACAATCGTCGTATCCGTATTGATTTCTACGGTCGTAGCATTGACACTCAGCCCTGCTATGTGCGCCCTGATACTCCGCCCGACAGAAGGACAGAAAAACATTCTGTTCCGCAAAATCAATATCTGGCTGGATAAAAGCAATAAAAAATATACCGGCATAATCTATAAGGTAATCCAACACCCCCGAAGGGTTATGGCCGGTTTCGGAATGATACTGATAATCATTTTCGTATTGAATAAATTCATCGCTACCGGATTCGTTCCGCAAGAAGACCAGGGATATTTTACTATCGAACTGGAAATGCCGTCAGGTACGACCATAGAGAGAATCCGGGAAGTGACCGACCGCGCCATTGCATTTATGAATCGACACGAAGCAGTGGATTACGTACAGAATGTCACCGGTTCCAGCCCCCGTGTCGGGACCAACCAGGGACGCGCAACCCTTACCGTAATACTGAAACCGCAGGAAGAACGGAAACAAAGCGTTGAAGAGGTAATGCAGGATGCACAGGATGAATTCTACAACTACCCCGAAGTGAAAGTACATACCAGCCGTCCGCCCGCTGTACCGGGGCTCGGTTCGGCAGGCGGTATAGAGATGAAACTCCAGGCCAGGTCGGACGCTCAATGGGAAGACCTCGTTATGGCAGTAGATACCTTTATGTACTATGCCTCCCAACGTAAAGAGATAGCAACCGTTTCATCTTCCCTGCAATCCGAAATACCCCAGCTCTATTTCGATGTAGACAGAGACCAGGCTATCCTGTTAGGCGTACCCCTTTCGGATGTTTTTTCCACCATGAAGGCTTATTTAGGCTCGGTTTACGTAAACGACTTCAACATGTTCAATCGTATTTACCGGGTATATATACAGGCCGACCAATCGTTCAGGGCTACGCAGGACAATATCAACCTCTTTTTCGTAAAAACATCCAGCGGAACTATGATTCCTCTGACCGTATTGGGCAAGACCTACTACACCACCGGGCCGGGAAGCATTACCCGTTTTAACATGTACACGTCTGCTCCGATGCAGATTACCTCAGCCAAAGGGTACAGCTCCGGGCAAACGATGGCTGCTATCGAAGAAATCGCAGCGCAACATCTTCCGGACAATATAGGCCTTGCATGGAGTGGGCTTTCTTTCCAGGAGAAAGAGGCTTCCGGACAGACCGGCAAAGTGCTCGCACTCGTATTCCTGTTCGTATTTCTGTTCCTCGCCGCCCAATACGAGAGTTGGTCGGTTCCTATCGCAGCCCTGCTTTCATTGCCTATCGCCGCAGCCGGCGCTTATATCGGCATCGGAATATTAGGGCTGGAAAACGATATCTATTTCCAGATCGGCTTAGTAACACTTATCGGACTTGCCGCTAAGAACGCCATTCTTATTATCGAATTCGCCAAAGTGAAGACCGATGCAGGCATGGATCCTGTAACAGCCGCCATACAAGCCGCCCGATTACGTTTCCGTCCGATTCTGATGACCTCATTGGCTTTCGTACTGGGAATGCTGCCTATGGTATTGGCTACCGGCCCCGGCTCTGCAAGCCGGCACTCCATAGGGACAGGCGTATTCTTCGGAATGATTGCCGCCATTACTATCGGTATCGTACTGATTCCGTTCTTCTTCGTAATGGTATATCGGTTGAAAGAAAGATTTAAAATACCGGAAATCCGGTTCCCCAAATTTTTCAAACGTAAAAAATAAAGTAGCCATGAACTGCAAAACATATATTATTATCCTGCTGCTCATCGCCGGCACTACACTCTCCTCCTGCCGGATAGGGAAAGCCTATAAAACACCGAAAATGGATATCCCCGAACAGTTCGACGGAACGGAAAACATGGAACAAGGGGTTGCTGCGGATATCGGGTGGAGCACTTTATACACGGATACCGTATTGCAAAAACTGATTGCACAAGCCCTCGAATACAATAAGGACATGCTTGCCGCAACCGCCCGCATCAAAGAGATGATTGCCAACAAACGCATCAAATTTGCCGGTATTTTTCCGGAAATAGGCATAAGGGCGAATGCCCAGAAAGAGTATCTGAATTACGGCGGACACGACAAATCGTACGACCCGGAATTCAGCGGAGCACTCACTTTTAGCTGGGAAGCGGATATATGGGGTAAATTACGCTGGCAAAACGAAGCAGGCATAGCCGCCTATATGCAATCGGTAGAAGCTCAACGGGCTTTACAACTTACCATTGTTTCCCAGGTAGCTCAAATGTATTTCGAATTGAAAGCCCTCGATCAGGAACTGTATATCGTCAAACACACCTTAGAAGCCCGCCGGGAAGGGGTACGTTTCGCCAAATTGCGGTACGATGGCGGTCTGACCTCCGAAATCCCTTATCGACAAAGTTTGGTAGAGTTAGCCCGCACCGAAACTTTAGTTCCGGGATTGGAAAATGAAATCAAACTGAAAGAAAACGATCTTTCCGTATTCTTAGGCGAGTTTCCTACAGATATACCGAGAGGGACAGACATTACCCACGTGCCGATAATGGAATCGCTGCCCGTCGACCTCCCCTCCTCCCTGTTGGAACGGCGTCCGGACGTACGCCAGGCAGAACAGAAACTCAGGGAAGCGAATGCCAATGTAGGAATTGCCCTTACCAATATGTTCCCGCAAATCCGGCTGACCGGTAATATCGGAGGCGAAAACTCGGATTTAGCCAATTTTCTGAAAAGCCCTGCATGGTTCGTAGCCGGCACATTGACCGGTCCCCTATTCAATTTAGGCAAAAACAGGGCTGCTCACAAAGCATCGCAGGCCGCCTATGAACAACAGGTATATCAATACGAGAAAAAAATATTGGAGGTTTTCCGGGAGGTAGATAACGCCATCGAAACATTCCAAAAAACGAAAGAAATGCGCCGTTCCGCCGAAGAACTCTACCAATCGGCACAAACCTACCATGAACTCGCTCTGTTACAATATGTAAACGGAATTATCAGTTACATCGACGTGCTCGACGCCCAACGGCAACTGTTCGACGCAGAAATCGCAGTCAATGATGCCACATTGGACGCCCTTCTGGCAACCGTATCTTTATATAAAGTACTCGGCGGAGGACTCAACAAATAAAAAGAGGGGGATATCCCATTCCGAAAAAGGCTTCCCGTTTGAATTTATCGGGAAGCCTTTTTTATTATATATGACAATTCTGTTCGAAATATACGCAACCCACAGTTGTTCCGGATTATTTCAAGCACTCCATTAGTTACGGTTCTTTCGACATAATTATAGGAATACTTATTTAATAACGGCTTCAAACGATACGATAAGGCAACTATTCTACTGTTATTCCATTTTATCAATCGTCAGATCCGGAAGTTTCTGTATAAAATTGACAAGATGCGTTTCATCCGACTGTTTAAATGTTTTAACCAGCATCGTTACCTGAAACAACTCCGTATCGCCGGTCTGTTTATGCTCCACCTGATAATTGAGAAGTCGATATCCTTTATCGTAAACTTCATCCAATATTTTATGCAGATTCTCTTTTTCTCCGGTAGAGAAAGCGATAAAAGAGTTTCTTACGCCCAAATGCCGGAAAAGGAAAGTGGTTACCTCAAGCCCTGCGAGCGTCAGGATTGTCGCTGCAACGGCTACCGCATACAACTCCCCTCCGACAGCCAACCCGATAGCCGCCGTAGCCCAGAGGCCTGCCGCCGTAGTCAATCCCCGTACGAACTGACGGTGTATGATAATGGTTCCTGCCCCGATAAAACCGATACCGGTCACCACCTGTGAAGCGATACGGCTCGGATCCAAAGAGATATTGCCTTCCTGCAATATATTGCCGAAACCGTATTGGGAAACGATCATAAAAATAGCGCTTCCGAGCGATACGAGTATATGGGTACGCAATCCGGCCTCTTTTGCCCGGTATTCCCGATCCAATCCGATAATTCCCCCCAATAGGGAAGCCAACAATAAACGTAAAATCAAATCCCAGGTCATAAAACCTCCTTTCCCATTAATAAACAATCATTAACAAATATAATGAAAGGCAAGAAATAAAAGCCAAATTAATTTGAGCTTTTATCCGCTCCGCAGCCTATATGCGATAAATACAGCGAAAGAGAAAAAGCGATAAACAGAAATAAATTCCCTTATAATTACCGAATCGACTTTTATACGGCTAAATATAACAATAAATAGCTTTTCCCTGCCCTCGAACAGTCAAAAGCTATTCATTATAATATAACCGTAACTATCTTAATCGGCTAACCTTCCGGAACGATATCAGGCGCCGCTTTATGTTCTTTTTTCCGCCTATGGATTCTGTCGATAATCAAAGCGATAGCCCCGTCTCCGGTAACATTGCATGCCGTACCGAAACTATCCATCGCAATATAAAGGGCTATCATAAGGGCCTGCAAGGTTTCATCGAATCCCAACATGGACTGCAACAAACCAAGAGCCGCCATAATAGCTCCTCCAGGAACACCGGGAGCCGCTACCATCGTTATCCCCAACATCATGATAAAACCGGCATACTGTCCCAACCCTATAGGCATCCCCATCATATACATAATAGCCATTGCACAGGCAACGATTTTCAGAATACTTCCCGCCAAATGAATCGTAGCGCATAGGGGAATGACAAACCCCGCCAATTCGGGATTTACTCCGTTCTTTTTCGTCTGTTCCAACGTCACGGGAATCGTAGCTGCCGAGGATTGGGTCCCCAAAGCAGTAGCATACGCAGGAAGCATGTTTTTCAACAACTTCAACGGATTTTTCCTTACTACGCTGCCCGCTATCGCATACTGGAACAACAGCAACAGAACATGCATTACGAATATGACGATTATAACTTTCAGGAAAAGCGACATCACAGAAGCCACCTGGCCTTCTGCACCCATTTTCAAAAAGATACCGAAAATATAAATCGGGAGGAACGGAATAATCACAGCCGTAATCAATTTTACGACCACTTCCCGAAATTCCATCAAAACATTCCGCAGGTTATCCTCTTTCAACCCGGCGACACCCAATCCCATAACAAAAGCAAAAAGCAACGAGGAAGTCACATCCATCATCGGCGGCATAGCTACCGTAAAGAAAGGCTCGATCACCTGCGCCCCCGTAGCTGTCAGTTCATTCACACCGGCCGTATTATCCAATATTTTCGGATAAATCCAATCACAGGTAAAAAAGGAGAAAAAGCCCGAAAGAAGCGTGGAAACATAAGCAAATAAAGCCGTAATCCCCAACAAGCGGCCTGCCCCCTTTCCTAATTCGGCAATACCGGGAGCTACGAGTCCCAAAATAATCAACGGAATAGTAAAACTCAGAAAATTTCCGAAAATTCCGTTAATCGTAACAAAAATTCCTACCGCCCAACGAGGGAAAAAGAAGGAAAAACAGATACCCAACACAATAGCTATCGCCACTTTCGGCAACAACCCCAATTTATTCAGGCTGCTCAATATTTTCATTCTATCAACTCTTTTTACAAATATTCGCTAAATAAAGAAATCCAATTTCAGGGAATTGCCGAACCGCAATATATGCCGCTACATATAGAAAAAGGCGTAAGTAACCATAAAACCGTTTTTGAAGATTACCGAACTGCATTCCATACTTTTCACATATAGTAAACAGCAAACGTAATCAAAAAATATTTTCTGAAATTACCGAGCTGTATCCTATGTTTCACAAATATAGTGAAATATTTATGTACATCGTTATAAAAAGAACAAATTGAGAATAAAAATGTCTAAAAAAGAAAAAACAAAACTTGCCTTTCCCCTTCGGACAGGCAGTACTATTCTCCGCCGGACATCTCTTTCAGCAGATTCCGGTATATTTCCTTCATTTTCTCCCCGTCGCGAGACAAAGTAAACGAACTGATAGCAAAACTACCGCTATCAATCCTCATATTGACTTGCGGATCCGAAATGATTTCCCCCTCATACGAAAAACCGATGCGATGCCCCGCCCACCGTTCGGTCGCATCTGCAAAATCACCCGTTTTCTCTGCTTTCAACCTTCCTGTTATCTGATATACAGATTCTCCGGATTGCATGACGGAAGAATCCAACCGTAATTCCGCAAAATCCTCCACTGTAACAATCGGCATCTCCGACACGCTATCGGCAACATTATCCGTTATAAAATACCAACCGTTCGGCCTATCTGCCGCCTTATCGGAACGACAACCCGCCAACACCGACAAAAATAATATTCCTAACCCTATCCGTTTCATCATAAATCCTCCTATTTTTTCGTCAATAAATTTACCCCACATAGAGATTGGCAAAAAGAGCACTTATCACAAAAGATAAAAACAACGCACTCGCCACAATCTTATTCTCCGCCTGTTTGAATAAAATCGAAATCATAACCGACAATGGAATAGCCATAATGGGGAATAACGTATCGAACGTATTGAAACAACATATCAGAATAACCAGACAAAACAACAAAAACCATAAAAAATAAGCATACGACCTCGCCATGCGGGAACGAATGCGGTTACGCACCATTAGAAACTGCACATAAGCATATCCTACCAATCCGATTGTCAATACGATAAAAATAAGCCCCTGTATATCTATCTTAGTAATATCCAATGAACGTTTTAAAAACATTCCATCGAATACCGCCGGAACTTCCGAAGCAAGTACCCAGAAATTTCCGTCGATACACCAATAAATATAAGAATAGAAAAACAACGGGGTCAGGAATCCCAATAAGGAAACCAGCCATTCCCGCCATACGAAACGATGAAACAGGATCAGATTGACAAACAACGATAAAAAGAACAACGATGCCGGCAAAAAAAGCAAAGCGGCGATCCCGACAAAAAAAGCCCCCATAAAATATTGCCGGACTGCATTACGCCGTTTATAAACCTTAAAAATATTCTCTATGGTACAAAGCAACAAGAATACGACTACCTGCGAAATATAATGCATCTGTATCGCCGTATCCACAGAACAGATAATCAGGAAAAGCAAAGAAGGCAGATAGGTCTTATCTAAAAAAACGATATTACGGACAACGATACGGGTAAGGAAAAACGAATTGACGAACAACAACCCTATGGACAACGCCACAGGAACGGAAGCTATCGAATCAAGCCAGCCTATCACTTCGAAAGCCAACGGCATTAACCCTTCATCGCCGGCAACATCGGCGATATTCGCCCCGAAAAACAACTCCTTACTCCAAAATACCGTCAATAACAGGATAAAATAAAGAATTGTCTGGGATAAAGTATGACGGGTAAAATCCATCTGCTCGACGGGAATAAAATACCGTTATTTTTTATCGCACTCTTCCCCGGATAAATCCCGGCCGATATCTTTCCGGTAATAAATTCCTTTATACGATATATTTTCCAATGTACGATAAGACTCACTCAACGCATCGCAAAGCGTATCGCCCAACGAAGTGACTGCAAGAACCCGTCCGCCGCTCGTTACGATGTCTTTATTTTTCAAGGCAGTACCTGCATGGAATACGATGCTTTCCGACGGCATATCCAATCCGCTTATCGGCAACTCTTTCTCATAATCGCCGGGATATCCTTCGGATACGGCGACTACGGTAGCAGCCGTTTTCGGAGATATGGCCAACTCTTTCTCTCCCAACTTACCATAGACGATTCCTTCAAAAAGCTCCATAATATCCGTTTCTATACGAGGCAATACCACTTCCGTTTCCGGATCGCCCAACCGCACATTATACTCGATTACATAAGGCTCACCTTCCACATTCATCAATCCGAAGAAAATAAAACCCTTATAATCAATCTGTTCAGCAGCCAATCCTTCTACGGTAGGCCTGATAATCCGCTCTTCCACCTTTTCCATAAAAGCCTTGCCGGCAAACGGAACCGGAGAAACAGCCCCCATTCCCCCCGTATTCAAACCGGTATCGTGTTCTCCGATACGTTTATAATCTTTCGCTTCCGGAAGTATTTTATAATTTTTACCGTCCGTCGCAACGAAAACGGAAACTTCTATTCCTTGTAAAAATTCTTCTATTACCACTTTTTGGCTCGCCGCTCCGAATTTTCCTTCCAACATCTCTGCCAGCTCTTTTTTCGCTTCCTCTACCGAACTGCATATAACGACTCCTTTGCCTGCAGCCAAACCATCTGCCTTCAACACATACGGAGCTTTAAGCGATTCCAGGAAAGCATACGCTTCCCCGATAGTATTTTTCGAGAAGGAACGGTATGCCGCCGTAGGGATATTGTGCCGCGACATAAAATCCTTAGCGAACTGTTTGCTCCCTTCCAATTTCGCTCCCGCCATGGAAGGCCCGACTATCGGAATATAACGAATCTCGGGATCGGATGCAAAAAAGTCCTGAATTCCTTTTACCAAAGGTTCTTCCGGACCTACCACCACCAAATTGATATTGTTGGAAAGTACGAATTGCTTAATCCCCCCGAAATTGGTCGGATTAATATCCACGTTTATTCCATAACTTTTAGTACCTGCATTCCCTTTGGCAATAAACAATTTTGCCAATCTTCCGCTTTGAGCTATTTTCCATGCGAATGCACTCTCCCTGCCGCCTCCGCCTAAAAGCAAAACATTTACAAGCTGTGGTAATTTCATTTTCACTCCCTTACTTTTATTGCGCATCAAAACCTATCTACCTAACAATCAAATATTTCCCCCCCCCCGAGATTTTTACCGCATTTTCTTAATGGAAACAAATATACACAAAATTCTTTGTTATAAGAATTCGCATCCTATTTTTATTCCCTCTTTTTTAATTTATTATTTTCTCCGTTTTCCCGCTCCTTTTTTTTCGGCATTCATCTTTCCCGAACCGCTTTTGCCCGTATCGAACCGCATCTCTTTTCCTCTGGCCAGATCAGTATGCGCCACCAGCTCATAATCTAATTGTTTCCTTCGCAAATCGGCTCTCAACACCCGTACCTTTACAGCATCTCCCAATGTCAATATCCGTTTTTTATTCAATCCGATCAGCCGGTAATTCTCATTATCAAAAATATATTGGTCATCCAGCATATCCCTCAGCGAAACCATTCCTTCTATCTTGGTATCATTCAGTTCCACGTAAATTCCCCATTCGGTAATACCCGAGATATACCCTTCAAACTCCTGCCCTATCTTATCGCTCATATATTCCACCATCTTATATTTGATAGAAGCCCGTTCCGCTTCGGCAGCCACCACTTCACGCTCGGAAGAATGTTTACACAACTCCTCGTAAAAATCTTTGTCCGCAGAAGATTTTCCTTGCAAATAATGCGCCAGTAAACGGTGCACCATCATATCGGGATAACGGCGTATCGGCGATGTAAAATGCGTATAAAAATCGAACGCAAGTCCGTAATGGCCGATATTGTCGGTAGAATAACGCGCTTTCGCCATGGAACGGAGTGCCAATACGGAAAAGAGATTTTCCTCTTTTTTCCCTTTAATCTCCCTTAACAAACCGTTCAGCTCCCGTGCGATAGCCCGATCGCTTTTCGCCTTCAGCGTATAACCGAATTTAGCTACGAAAGAGGAGAAATCCGCATATTTTTCATCGTTCGGCCTATCGTGAATACGATAAACGAATGTACGGTTCTTTCCTTTGCCTACCCATTCCGCCACCTTCCGGTTCGCCAACAGCATAAACTCCTCTATCAGTTGGTTGGACTCTTTTATCTCCTTAAAATAGACCCCTACCGGTTTGCCTTTCTCATCCAAACGGAATTTCACCTCATCGCGCTCAAAAGCGATAGAACCGTTCTTATAGCGTTCCGCTTTCATCTTTTGGGCCAACATATTCAATGTCGCAATTTCTTCCTTCATATCCCCCGTTCCTGTTTCGATAACCTGTTGCGCCTCTTCGTAACTGAACCGCCGGTCGGAAAAAATCACCGTTCGCCCGAACCACTCGGAAAGCACTTCCGCATTCTCATTCAACTCGAAAACGGCCGAAAAACACAATTTCTCTTCACCCGGACGCAAAGAACATAACTCATTGGAAAGTTTCTCCGGAAGCATAGGAACCGTACGGTCAACCAAATAAACGGAAGTTCCGCGCTCAACCGCTTCTTTATCCAACAAACTATCTTCCTTCACATAATAAGTCACATCCGCAATGTGTACACCCACTTCCCATACGCCATCCTTCACTTTCCGGACAGACAATGCATCGTCGAAATCTTTGGCATCCGCCGGGTCAATCGTAAATGTAGGTATTTTGGTAAAATCCCTGCGACGTTTCCGTTCTTCGTCCGGAATCGCATCGGGTATCTCATTCGCCGCCGCTTCGATATAATCTTCGAAATGATACGGCAACCCGAATTCCGCAAGTATGGCGTGCATTTCCGCATCGTTATCCCCTACCGTTCCGAAAACCTGAAGAATACGCCCTATCGGATTTTTACTGTCCGAAGGCCAATCGACCAATTCTACCAATACTTTGTCATCGTTTTTCGCCCCGTTCAAATCTTTCATAGGAACGAATATATCATAAGGCATCTGCCGGGAATCGACCAAAACAAACGCATAATGTTCCGATTTTTCCACCACCCCGACAAACTTCGTTTTCTTACGCTGAAGCACCCGGTTAATCACTCCTTCCACCCTGCCGTGCCGTTTGCGGGGTAACACAATAATCTCTACGATATCCCCGGCCAACGCATTCTGCGTATTCTCCGCCGACACGACAATATCTTCCTCGTACCCCTCCGCTTTTACATACGTACACGATTGAGTCACCGTCACCACCTCGCCCGACTGCGATTTTACCAACGACATATTGATATGATATTTAGAAGGATCTACATTCACGACATACTCTTCCACCAACAACAGTTCCATAATCTCCTTCACCAACGGTTTCAATTTACCGGCAAGTTTCAGCTCGTCCATAACCTGCCTCAAACGCATGCTGCGGTGCGGATTTTCCAAAAACAACCGTTTTATATCCCTATACAGTTCCTCTTTGGAAAGTATCTCTTTTTTTCTTTTCTTTGGCATAACACAATTTTTATTTCGCTTATAAAGATAATACAATATTTACGAATAGAGGCAATAATGCCGTTTATAATTTCATTATATTTTTCATATGGAAAGAAAACCTGTTTTCCTTTTCTTTATGCCGAAATTCGTATGATATACAGAAGAATATCGTAAACCGACCGAAATGGATTTATTGGATTTAGTATCGCAGGCTACAGGGACTGCCCCGAAACAGGTAAAAAACGTGATATCGCTTCTATTCGACAACGGAGCGACCATTCCTTTCGTAAGCCGTTACCGGAAAGAAGCTACGGGAGGCTTAGACGAGGTAGCCATCGGAAAAATCAAAGAGGAATATGAACGCCTCACCGAATTAGAGAAAAGAAAAACGACCGTTTTAACAACTATCGAAGAACAGGGAAAACTTACGCCCGAACTGAAAGGAAAAATCGAATCCTGCTACAACAGTGCGGTTCTGGAAGACATTTACCTGCCTTATAAACCGAAACGGCGTACCCGTGCTTCGATAGCGAAAGAGCGGGGATTGGAACCGCTCGCCGCCATGCTGATAAAACAGAATCACCCGAATATAGAACAGGCTGCATACCGTTTCATAAACGATGCCGTTCCCTCTGCGGAAGAAGCTTTAGCCGGAGCTTTGGATATCACCGCCGAATGGATCAGCGAAAACGAAAAGGCCCGTTCCGCCGTAAGGCGCATTTTCGCACGAGAGGCGCAAATAACTTCGAAAGTCATTAAGGGGAAGGAAGAAGAAGGCATCAAATATGCCGATTATTACGCATTTTCCGAACCTCTGAAACGTTCCCCCTCACACCGTATCTTAGCCATGATACGCGGAGAGCGGGAAGGAGTACTGAAACTGTCCGCCGCCCCGGACGACAGTCCCGCACTGGAAGCATTGGAACAGATATTCCTCAAAGCGTCCCCGTCAGACAATCTGTCTTCCCATTATATCCGGCAAAGCATCGCCGACAGTTACAAACGGCTGATAAAGCCCTCTATGGAAACCGAATTTTTAGCCGCAGCGAAAGAACGCGCCGATACCGAAGCTATCCGCGTCTTTTCCGAGAACCTGCGGCAGTTGCTGCTCTCTCCCCCGTTAGGACAACACTCCATACTGGCGATAGACCCCGGATTCCGTACCGGCTGCAAAGTGGTATGCCTCGACAAACAAGGAAATCTTCTGCACAACGAAACCATTTTCCCTCATCCGCCCCAGAACGAAACCGGCACGGCAATAAAGAAAATCGTTTCCCTTACCGATATGTACAAGATAGAAGCTATCGCTATCGGCGACGGGACAGCCAGCCGCGAAACAGAATCTTTTATCAAACGCATCCGTTTCAACCGCGAGCTCCGTATCTTCATGGTCAGCGAAGACGGCGCTTCCGTTTACTCCGCCTCTCCGGCCGCACGCGAAGAATTCCCCTCGTACGACGTAACCGTAAGAGGTGCCGTATCTATCGGGCGCCGCCTGATGGACCCGTTAGCAGAATTAGTGAAAATAGAGCCGAAAGCAATCGGCGTAGGGCAATATCAGCACGACGTAGAACAGTCCCGCCTGAAAAAATCGTTAGACGCCGTAGTGGAAAGTTGTGTGAATATGGTAGGCGTCAATCTGAACACCGCATCCAAACACCTGCTGACATATGTTTCCGGCATAGGAGCTTCTCTCGCTGCCAATATCGTAGCTTACAGGCGCGACAACGGAGCTTTCCGATCACGCGAAGAGTTGAAAAAAGTACCCCGGTTAGGCGATAAGGCATTTGAACAATGCGCCGGATTCCTCCGTATCTCCGGCGGAACAAACCCATTGGACAACAGCGCAGTACACCCCGAATCCTATCCTATCGTACAACGAATGGCAGACGACAACGGCGTGACCATAGCAGAACTGTTGGACAACAAAGAATTACAAGCCCGGATAGATATAACCCGTTATGCCGACGACAAAACCGGCATTCCCACACTGACCGACATCATGCAAGAATTGAAAAAGCCGGGACGGGACCCCCGCAACGGAATAAAAGTATTCGAATTCAACCCCGATATCCGCTCTATCGACGACCTGAAAGAAGGAATGGTACTACCGGGAATCGTAACGAACATAACGAATTTCGGGGCATTCGTCGATATCGGGATAAAACAGGACGGACTCGTCCATATTTCACAACTCGCAGACCGATATGTCGCCAATCCGGCCGATATCGTCAAGCTGCATCAACAGGTAGAAGTAAGGGTGCTCGAAATAGACAAAACCCGAAACAGGATACAACTATCCATGAAAAATATGCCGGGCAAATAATTTCCGAAAAAGGAAACCGTACTCCCCCCGAAAACGGGTTATCCCACCCAGACTGGGATATCGGACTTATTTTCATCTTTTTCAACGCAGCCGCAAGCGGGAAAATTTGGAAAACCGGCCTGAATAATGTATATTTATTCTGTATTAATATTAAAAATTCAAACCATGACAGAACAAGAAACAAATACGCCTCAACCGCCGCAGTTTCAGCAGCAGCCACCCTACCAACCGATTATCATCAATCAACAATCGTCCAACGGTATCGGTACAGCAGGCTTCGTGATTTCACTCGTCACCTTGTTGCTGGGTTGGATTCCTGTATTCGGATGGGTATTATGGGTTGTCGGGCTTATTCTTTCAGCCGTAGGCATGACAAAAAAGCCGAGGGGGCTTGCTATCGCCGGTTTGGTAATCTCTCTTATCGGCATCGTCTTTCTGTTAGTCATATTCGGAGCGATTGTGAGCGCCGTGGGACTGGCTACTACCGCCACCTCTACCATATAAGAACCGACTGCCGGACAGACATTTCCTTTCCCTGATATAAAGAATAAAGCGGAAAACACGATGTTTTTCCGCTTTATTTTTCATCATTTCAACCCGCCGGACGATTCGGACAGGACACAAATGCCCGACTGCCGCTTATTTGAAATATCCTACCGGATGGTTCAACATCGGCTCCTGCTTGTCCGACAGCTTCAATGCTTCGCGCAACGCCGCTTTATCCATACTGGCACGCGGGACAGTCGCCAACCCCGTGCCTGAACAGAACAAAGAAATATTCTGCGACACGATTCCCGCATCTATCGCCGCCATCATCTCATTGCTATCCGTAACCAATACCAGACAAACCGGAGCGATATCCACAGGGCGGGCATCGCCTTCACTCAACAAAACGAGCGTCTGTTTCCCCGGTTCATAAAGATAAGAGCCGCTTTTCATACATACATAAACCTTAACGTCCTGCCTGTTCAGTGCAGAAGGAGCAGTACGTTTCCCCGACTCGGGGCGATTGATACCGTTCGCCGCCCACAACAGGTCGGAAAGGTCCTTTATACTCAACTCCTTATCCGAAAACTCACGGGTGCTCTGCCGTTCGGACAACGCCTGCATAACCGCTTTCCCTCGGGAAAGGTCGGGAGCTTCCAACTTTATTTCCATATCATTTCGATTCTGGGCACCTGCCGCAAAAAACATACCCGAAAACAAAAAAAGAAAAAACCATTTTTTCATAATAAATCCGTTTTAACAAAAAACAAAAACCGATAATGCTCATATCTTCAAATATAAAAATATTTCCGCAATATCATCTTTCATATTCCCCAAAATTCTTTCTCTGAATTTCTCGAAATAACAGATTCCCTGCAAAAAACGTTATCTCCCGCCCCTACCGCAGTTTCATCCGGAATCACACATTTCCTTTTTCCCGGTAGGATTGCCCTGCAGGTTGTTTCTTCCGTTATTTTTATTAATTTTGTATAGGGGTGTAAGATTCCATTTGTATGCTTTCCGAGACCGGTCGGACTTTTTGCATTTGTAAAGCGAACGGAAGCATCTTTCTCTTTCCGGGCGTAAATTCTGCCCGCCTATGCCCTTTATTACCGAACAGAATACACGACATGGCAAAGAACAAAAATTTCATATACTTCGATTTGGCCGAATCGGCCGAACTGTTTAAAAATGAAAATCCCATTATCGCACGGTTCGCCGAAGAGAGCAGCACATCGGAAGAGTTCGAGGACAGGCTGGCATGCCTTTCCGATGAAATCTCCCACTCCGAGATAGGGCTTCCCGCACCTACCCGTTCCGCATTGAATCGAATCAACGAAATGCTGTTCGCAAGCGGGAAAAAGATGACCGACCTTTCTACCGGGAAAGAGGTTATACTACAAACTTTCGATTGTCTGTGGAAAATATTACGGGGAATCCCCGTCCCGGAAGCGACCTCCGACTTTATGGCCGACCTCTGCCAACTTTTCAGGCAACTGCGGGGAGAAACCTGCCCGCCGCCCTCTAAAGAGGAAGTTATAAACTATACTCGGCGTTGGCAAAGCGGATCGGACAAATCCGTAATCGCCATTCGCGAAGAGAATAAAAAACGGATTATACAACTGTTAATCGAAAAAATAGAGCATCGGCATAATCCGGCTTCCTGTTTCATATTCGAACCGGGGCTTACTTACGACCAGAAACGGCAAAAAGTCGAAGAGTGGTGGCACGATTTCCGGTTTCATCTCGCATTCGCAGTCCGGAGCCCGAAAGAGCTGAACAAATTTCTCGGCAACTCCCTTTCCCCCGAGATCATGGAACGATTGGCGAAAGCGAAAAAGAAAGAGATGCCTTTTTTCGTAACTCCATACTATCTCTCATTGCTCAATCCCACCGGAAAAGGCTATAACGATACCACCATACGAAATTATGTACTCTACTCGGAAGAATTAGTAGAGGCTTACGGCAGCATACGCGCATGGGAAAAAGAGGATATCGTCGTAGCAGGCGAACCGAATGCGGCGGGTTGGCTGTTGCCCGAAGGACGTAATATACACCGGCGTTATCCGGAAGTAGCCATATTGATTCCCGATTCGATGGGCAGGGCATGCGGCGGACTGTGCGCCCCCTGCCAACGCATGTACGACTTTCAGAACAAACGGCTCAATTTCGAATTCGAAGCATTGAAACCCAAAGAAACCTGGCGGAAAAAACTGAACGGATTAATGCAATATTTCGAAAACGACACACAACTGCGCGATATCCTGATCACCGGAGGCGACGCTCTAATGAGCCAAAACAAAACTTTACGCAATATTTTAGATGCCGTATATAAAATGGCCCTGCGTAAAAAAGAAGCTAACCGTTTCCGCAAGGAAGGGGAACGTTATGCAGAAATACAACGGGTGCGATTAGGTTCCCGGTTATTGGCTTACCTGCCTTTCCGCATCAATGACGAACTGACGGCCATACTGAAAGAATTCAAGGAAAAAGCATCGGAAGCAGGCATCAAGCAGTTTATCATACAAACCCATTTCGAATCGCCGTTGGAAATTACGCCGGAAGCGCATAAGGCCATACGCGCCATCCTTTCCGCCGGTTGGATTATCACCAATCAGCTCGTCTTTACCGTAGCCGCCTCCCGCAGAGGGCATACCGCCCGACTAAGGCAAGCCCTCAACAAAGAAGGCATCATTACCTATTACACCTTTTCCGTAAAAGGATTCGAAGAAAATTACGCTTTATTCACTCCGAACAGCCGGTCGCTGCAAGAAAAAGAAGAAGAAAAGAAATACGGGATTATGACCGAAGCCCAAGAACAAGAACTATATAACGCATTGTACTCCCCGCAAAAACCGTTCGTATTCCTGCCGGAATTTATGAAACGGGAACAGTTGCCGTTCATCTCTACCGACCGGAACGTATTGAATCTTCCTGCAATAGGAAAAAGCATGACCTTCAAAACGATAGGGATAACACCACAAGGACAGCGCATTCTGAAATTCGACCATGATAAAAGCCGGAAACACAGCCCCATCATCCATAAAATGGAAGAGATGGTTATCGTAGAGAACAAAGCGATTGCGGCCTATCTGCGGCAACTCGAAAAAATGGGAGAAAAAGCGGACAATTATGCTTCTGTCTGGGAATACGACAAAGGAGAAACAGAACCCCGTTTCGGCATCTATGAATATCCCGAATACGGGTTCAGGATTACCGATGAAATATCAAATATCGGTATCTCCAGAAAATAACAGTACAGCGGCCGTAGCATCTACTCCTTCGCCGCTTCCGATAAAGCCTAATCCCTCTTTCGTAGTCGCCTTTACCGAAACATCGCCGGGAGCGACTTTCAATATCTCCGCCAGCGTTTGCTGCATGGCCGGGACAAAAGGTTTTATCTTAGGCCTTTCCAGACACAACATACAATCGACGTTCCCTACCCGGTAACCCTGCTTTTCAATAAGCCCGACACACTCGGCCAATAATAATTTACTGTCGATTCCGGCATACCGGGGATCCGTATCGGGAAAATGCGTTCCTATATCGCCCAACGCAAGCGCACCCAACAACGCATCGCATACGGCATGTATCAGGACATCCCCGTCGGAATGAGCCACACACCCCCTGTCCGACGGAACAGAAACTCCTCCCAACCATAAAGGCAGTCCCTCCGCCAACCTGTGGACATCGTATCCGTAACCGATTCTTATCTTCTGCATGATAAAAACTATATATAATCCAAATCCAACGCTTTACAAAGGGCGATTACCTCATGGTTTTGCGACGCAAGGAATTTAAACTTATCCTCATCGCGCACCAGCACCGTCTTCACGCTCTCTGCCGATTCATCCACCTTCACCGTTATATCGATTGCCTTCACTCCCGAAAAACGTGCCAGGCTATTGACTATTTTGTATTTATTATTCAACAACTCCTCTTGCAATATCAAATTCGGAACCGTTATCTCCAATTTTCCGTCTGCTACTTTGGCATGAAAGAACGCCTGAGAAAGCCGGGGACGCCGTTCCATCAGCTCCTCCGCATAACGTTTGCTGCCTGCCAACACCCGGGGAATATCCTCTTCCGCAATGAATATCTCTTTTTCTTCCGCAACCGTCTTTTCCTCTTTCTTCACCTCCTGCTTTACCGGTTCCTGCAACATTCCACTGATGGATATGCCCAATCTCGACTGTTTCGAAGGTTTCGGAGCCGATTCCGGTATAACAGGCGCATCCGAACGAACCGCATTTTCCGGTTGCGGGGGAACCGTATTCCGACGCACCGCATCGTTCTCTGCCTGTCTTGCTTCTTCTCCCGCAATCGTATCCGGCCGTTTCTCCTCTTTAACGACAGGTTCCACCGGTTTTTCCTTCTCCTGTACCGCCCCTGCACTACCGGATACGCTACCAGCCGTATTTCCCGCCGCAACCTCGCCGGACTCTTTCACAGACGGTGCAGAGACAGGCTGCCTTCCCGGCTGAACGGCTCCTGCCGTATTCGCCGGACGACCTCCTCCCGGAACGATAGCCGGCAACGTATATACCGTATCGATACTCCCTGCCGAAAGTTTTATCGGAGAGAGATTACAGAGTTTCAAAATAGCCAATTCGGCATGCAGCCGCAAAGACGCAACCTGCTTAAATGCCGCCTCGGCCTGCGCTATGATATTCAACCCGTCGAAAATAAACGGCAACGGACAATTCGCCGCCTGAACGGCAAAACGTTCCGCAATGGAACCGGTCATCTCCAACAGACGCAACGTATCGGTATTCTTAGCTACCAACAAATTACGCAAATGAGCACTCAATCCGCCCATAAAAGTCTGGGCATCGAAACCTTTCTGCAATACACCGTCGAAACGCATCAATGCTTCCGCATAATTCCCCGCCGTCAATGCATCGACAAAATGGAAATAAGTGTCATAATCCAGCACATTCAACGATTCTGCCACCTCGTTGAAACGAAGGGTATTACCGCAAAAAGAAACCACCTTATCGTACATGGACAGAGCATCCCGCATACATCCGTCCGCCTTCCGGGCAATGATATGCAATGATTCGTCGTCGTAAGAAATCCCCTCTTCCCCGGAAATAAACTGAAGGTATTTCACCACATCCTCCACTTTAATCCGTTTGAAATCATATATCTGACAACGGGACAGAATGGTAGGCAATATCTTATGCTTCTCGGTCGTAGCAAGAATAAAAATAACATGCGCCGGCGGCTCTTCCAAGGTTTTCAAAAACGCATTGAAAGCCGCAGCCGACAACATATGCGCTTCGTCTATGATATAGATGCTGTACTTTCCCACCTGCGGCGGAATACGCACCTGATCGGTCAGTACACGGATGTATTCGACGGAATTATTGGACGCCGCATCCAGCTCATGAATATTGAAAGAACGCCCGTCATTAAACGCCCTGCAGGATTCGCACTCATCACACGCCTCCGCATTCTCTTTGGGATGCAGGCAATTAATGGTCTTGGCAAGAATGCGCGCACACGTGGTCTTTCCCACTCCGCGAGGCCCGCAAAACAGATAGGCATGCGCCAACTGTTTCCGCACGATAGCGTTGCGAAGCGTTGATGTAATATGCTCCTGCCCTACGACCGATTCAAAAGTCGCAGGTCTGTATTTACGCGCCGATACAATAAATTCACCCATTTAAGATTCTCCAATCAATTTTTCACAAAGTTAATAAAATGTACCAATATTCAATCCCGTTTTCAGCCATTCCCTATATTTCGACAAAACATTTAATAATCAACAACATACCCCCAATTCTTCAAAAACAAAACAGAACGATTAAAGACAAAGCGATAATTCTCTTCCATACGAAAAGAAGAAAATAACCGAAACTAAAACCCGCATAAAAATTCCCGGAAATTATTTATAAATAAAAAAGAGAGGGTTCCCCTCTCTTTTTTATTTTTCTTGAAAACAACAGACTAATAACGGTCGTCTTTGATTTCAAAATAAGCCTGCGGATGGTCGCAAATAGGACATTTAGCCGGAGCGTTAAGGCCTTCGTACTCAAAACCGCATTTACGGCAACGCCAAACCTGTTTTTCCGCTTTCTTAAAAATCGTTCCATTTTTAACGTTTTCATAAAGCGCTTTATAACGTTCTTCATGTGCCTTTTCTACGGCAGAAATCAAACGGAATGCCGTCGCAATTTTCTTAAATCCTTCTTCTTCCGCTACACGTGCGAATTCCGGATAAAGGTCAGCCCATTCTTCGTGTTCGCCGGCAGCAGCAGCACTCAGGTTATCCACCGTACCGGAGATAACTCCCGCAGGATAAGAAGCCGTAATTTCCACCATGCCCCCTTCTAAAAATTTAAAGAATATTTTAGCATGTTCTTCTTCGTTACGAGCTGTTTCCTCAAAATAAACGGCAACTTTCTCATAACCCTCTTTCCGCGCCACTTTGGCAAAAAAAGTATAACGATTTTTAGCCTGCGATTCCCCTGCAAACGCTTTCAACAAATTTTTTTCGGTTTGGGTTCCTTTAACACTTTTCGTTTCCATAATAATTTTTTTTTAATTTTGTAAATAAGGTCCAGCAATAACTATTATCGACAATAAAGGTAATTATTTTTTCAATTACTATTTTTATTTATTTTCTAAAAGTTATCTCCGTTTTCAAAATATTTTCATCCGGCGCACAAAAAACGTGCAAAACATAGCAACAATGAATACCGACAAACCCGGCAAAAGAGGTGACATATTTTCCAAAATGGCGAATTATGGCACTCTTTTTGCAGCAAAACAATTATACGAATCAATTTCTTAAATTATGAAACACGAACTACCGGCTCTTCCTTATGCATTAGATGCATTGGAGCCAAAAATGAGCAAAAAGACATTGGAATTTCACTATGGCAAACATGCTCAAACATACGTGAATAACCTGAACAACCTTATTGCGGGAACCAAATTTGAAAATGCTTCCCTTGAAGATATTATCAAAGGAGCCGACGGGCCTATTTTCAATAACGGCTCACAGGCATGGAACCACACTTTCTTTTTCGACGGCCTGACACCGAAACAAAAACCGGAACCTACCGGAGAACTTTTAGAAGCTATTGAAATGTCGTTCGGCTCTTTCGGATCTATGAAAGAACAGTTCTCAAAAGCTGCCGCTTCTTTATTCGGATCCGGCTGGGTATGGTTGGTAATGGACGGGAAAGAACTGGATATCGTTCCTACCTCGAACGCAGGTAACCCGATCCGTGATAACAGGAAACCGATACTCTGTTTAGACGTATGGGAACATGCCTATTATTTAGACTATCAGAACCGCCGTCCCGACTTTATCACAAACTTCTGGGAGCTGGTAGATTGGGCTAAAATAGAAAAAAGGTATAAAGAATCGTTATAATCATTAAACGGACGGAGACGTCCGCCATATAAAATCGGAGTTGTCCATAACAACAGCCTTCAGAATCCCCGTTGCGGGAAAAAGATTCGAACTTTCCGACAGGAACGGGATTCAGGCTTAATAAGGGCAACTTCTGTTTTTTTATACTCCGAGCCGAAATAAATAGTTATCTTGCAACCGTTTTCCAATAAATAAACGACTATGATATACGATAACAGCAAGATAAGGCGGCAAGACCGTCTTTTGGATAAAGAAAGAGCCTCGGAAATTTTAAAAGAAGGGGAATACGGCGTATTGTCGATGGCAACCGAAAACGGAGGATATGGAATCCCTATCAATTATGTTTTCGACGAATCCCGGGAATGCCTCTATTTTCATTGCGCCCCGGAAGGAGAGAAATTACGGTGTATCGCAATGGACAACCGAGTCAGTTTCTGTATCGTCGGCAAAACGAAAGTCGCTCCCTCGAAATTTACGACCGCTTACGAAAGTATCGTCATACGCGGCAAAACAGAAGCGGATTTACCTGCCGAAGAACGCATGCACGCTTTGGAACTGATATTGGACAAATATTCCCCGAACGATAAAACAACCGGAATGAAATATGCGGAAAAATCTTTTCACAGAACCCGTATTCTCCGTTTAGATATTCAACAGATATCGGGCAAAAGTAAAAAAATAAGATAGCGACAAGTCCAAAATACCGACGTTTGCCGACTTCGGCATTTTATATCATCCGCATTCCTCATTTCCCGGATTTTTCTATTTTTGCCTTTTAAGAAACCTTTTTTAACTATGTATAAAAAACTATTATTACTTCTCACCTTTTGCACAAACATCGTTTTTGCACAGACAAAACCCAATCCGGAATGGGTTGCCCAAAAATTTTCCATGTTTATCCATTTCGGCCTCTACTCCGAACTCGGAGGAGTATGGAACGGGAAAAAGGTAGAAAGCGGATACAGTGAACAGATACAATCGCACGGAGGAATTTTCAGCGACTGGTACGCCGCCGTAGCTAACCGTTTCGACCCGGAAAAATGGAATGCCGATGAAATCGTATCGCTCGCCAAAGCGGCAGGCATGAAATCGATTGTCTTCACTTCCAAACACCACGACGGATTCTGTATGTACCATTCCCGATATACGGATTTCAATATCGCAGATGCCACCCCGTTCAAACGGGACATCATGAAAGAGCTGTCCGAAGCCTGCGCTACACAAGGCATCAAATTCGCCGTTTATTATTCACTGATAGACTGGCATTTTCCGGAAGCCTATCCCATTTCGAGCCATAACGCCGATCCTCTGACTTCCGCCCATTATCAATACAACCTGAAACAGGTAGAGGAAATCATGACTAATTACGGCCCCATATCGGAAATATGGTTCGATATGGGCTCACTGACACCGGAACAAAGTAAAGGGCTGTACGATTTGGTAAACCGGTTGCAGCCGGAATGTATGATCAGCGGCCGGTTAGGGAACGATTGCAGCGATTTCAGCGTAATGGCGGATAATGAATACCCCGACTATAAAATAGGCGTTCCATGGCAAACCGCCGCTTCCTTTTTCGACGAAACCTGGGGCTACCGTTCCTGGCAGGAACGGGGCAACCTGCAAGACAAAGTAAACGAGAAAATCCTCAGCCTGCTGAAAGTGGTAAGCCGCGGAGGGAACTACCTGCTGAACATAGGGCCCAAAGGCGACGGCTCGGTCGTAGACTTCGAACGGGACGCCTTACTGAAAATCGGAGCTTGGATGCAAAAATACGGAGAAGGGATATACGGCGCCGAAGCCAACCCGTTTCCCCACCCTTTCGATTGGGGCGAAGTAACGATAAAAGGCAATGATCTGTATCTGTTCATCGACAAAAAAAGCAGGAAAACGGATATATTGCTGCCATTACAAGGGACAATAACCGGGAATAGCCTATTGGGAGGAAACGGCAGCCCGATAACCCGACAAGAAAAAGAGGGGCTCCGGGTAATCCTCGAATCGGGAGAATCCGCCGACAGCCCCGTAAATGTTATCCGCCTCTCGCTCGCAGACGGTTTCGCCGTTCAACAACCCGTCATAACCGATTGGAAAGAGTTGTCGCCCCAAAATTCAATACCTCTCTATGCATATTCCAGCATAGATTATTACACCGGATTCCAAAGTACTATCGCTTATACATGGGCTTTCAACACAGCACGAAAAAGCGTGGTCCCGACAATACGTTATACCGAAAACGAAAAGGGTAAAACCGTTCTGTTGACTATCGACGGACAAGCGGAAAAAATCGTATTGGACAACCCGCAAAAAACAACCTCTTTAAATCCGGAAAATATCGTATGGGGAAATGTATATACCAAACCTGCCAGAGGAGTATTCGGTGCCATACCTGCTGAAAGTAGAGGTACGAATCCCGAAACCGCAGACTCCAAATGGGAAAAGATAGAGAATTTTACATACGGACAAATTCAGGAAATCCCGGTACAGGAACGGCAAGGCATCCTTCTATTACAAGAAATCGAATCCGGGAAAGCCCAAGAAATACTAATTGAAGCGGGCAGTGGAAACGGAATTATGATTTTCCTGAACGGAGAGAAGCTAAATGCCCATATCTCACAAAAAGGGAACGACTACAATCGTGAAATCGTTCTACTGCCTCTAAAAGCAGGAAAAAATCAACTGCTCATCAAACTCTACAACCGTTTCGAGAAAAAATTGCGTTACAGCCTGAATCCTGAAATTCCTCAAACCGTTTACGAACAGAATATTCCGGCATTCAGCCTGCAAAAAGGCCAAACGCATCATATTTCCCTGCAACTCGCCGAACCCGCATTTAAAAACAGCGCCATGAGATTGAACAATATCGAAATAAAATTAAAATAACCCATTTACAATTATTCCGAAAGAGATGCGTCAAAACTAAACGACTACCCAAAATTACGAATAATAAAAAACAGTCCTATCAAACTCCATTTTAACGGAGTGGCGGACTGTTTTTATTGCAAATGAGGGGAGTTGAGTTTCCGATTAAAAATTCATCTTCATTGAATTTGGTTTGACACACCCTCTCTTTTTTCCAAAAAGGCTTCAATCGGTATTATCCGACATATTTTCCGCATCCCCGGCACCTTTTTTGTTTCCATTCAAATATAAATTCACTAAAACAAAACATTATGGGAAAAAAGATTGCCGATGAACTTATCGAAACAATTAAGGAGGCAGGGATTAAACGCATCTATGCCGTAACCGGAGACAGCCTGAATGAGATTAACGATGCAGTGCGGAGGCACGAAGGTATAAACTGGGTACATGTAAGGCACGAAGAAGCGGGTGCTTATGCCGCAGCCGCAGAAGCCGAACTGAACGGGATAGCTTGTTGTGCAGGCAGCAGCGGCCCCGGGCATGTACATTTAATCAATGGGTTGTACGATGCGCACCGAAGCAATGTTTCCGTATTCGCTATCGCCTCCACCTGCTCCTCTTCTGAATTCGGAACTTCTTACTTTCAGGAGACGAATCCCATTAAGCTGTTCAGCGACTGTAGCGGTTACAATCAAATAGCCACTACGCCCGCCCAATTTCCGAGGATGCTGCAAGGGGCGCTCCAACACGCTATTCTGAAAAAAGAAGTTGCCGTGCTGGGAATACCGGGTGATTTAGCTGCCTCTCAGCCGGAAGAAAATCCGACGGCAACTTTTGCTTTGCCTTCCCGTGCCATATACCGTCCCCTTGATTCGGAATTGCAAAAATTCGCAGAACTCATCAATTCATCGGAACGGATAACCATCTATTGCGGGATAGGAGCTAAAGAGGCCCATACAGAAATCATAAAGTTCGCTTCCATGATTAAAGCTCCAATCGGATACAGTTTCAAAGCCAAAATGGCTATCCAATACGATAATCCTTATGAAATAGGCATGACAGGACTGTTGGGATTTCCCTCGGCCTATACCAGTATGCACGAATCCGACTTATTGATTCTGTTGGGAACGGATTTCCCATACGAAGCCTTCATGCCTAAAGAGTGCAAAATCGTACAAATAGACATACGGCCGGAAAGAATCGGACGGCGGGCTAAAATAGATCTGGGATTGGGAGGAGATGTAAAAGACACGTTACAAGCGCTGTTCCCGCTTATTTATGAAAAAGAAAACGACGATTTCCTTCAGAAACAACTGAAAATATACGGCAAGCTCAAAGAGAAAATGGCTGCTCTTGCCGACAAAAAAGGAAGCGAAAAGAATATCGCTCCGGAATATATCGCAACACTCATCGACAAGCTGTCCGATAAAGACGCCATTTTTACCGTAGATACCGGCATGTGCTGCGTTTGGGGCGCACGGTTTCTGAACGCTACCGGTAAACGGGAGATGTTAGGCTCTTTCAATCACGGCTCTATGGCCAATGCTATGCCCATGGCTATCGGCGCCGCATTCGCCCGTCCGGAACAACAGGTTATCGCCTTTTGCGGAGACGGAGGATTATCCATGCTGCTGGGCGATTTGGCAACTATCGTACAGTACAAACTACCGGTTAAACTGATCGTATTCAATAACAGGTCTTTAGGCATGGTAAAATTAGAAATGGAAGTAGCTGGACTGCCGGATTGGCAAACCGATATGTATAATCCCGATTTCGCTGCTATCGGCAAGGCAATGGGCATGGCCGTATTTACTATCGAATCGCCCGACGAAGCCGAAACGACCCTTAAACAAGCCCTTTCTACCGACGGCCCCGTATTGGTAAATGTCCTGACCGATCCCAATGCACTCGCCATGCCTCCCAAAGTCGATTTCGAACAGATGAAAGGTTTTGCCCTCGCAATGGCTAAACTCATACTGACTGGACGAGCAGATGAAGTCTTGGACACGGCAAAAAGCAATATCAAACACTTGTGGGGATTTATTTAAGCAAAAAATCTTCCGATAAGAAATAATACTTTTTTAAAAATAATAATAAAAACAGATAATATTATTATCCATTCCATATTTTATCCGGCTAACCGTTTCCGGCTTACTCCTCCGGCAACAAAATCATTTCCAACCGTTATTCATTCATTCCATAAGGTTCCAAAGCCGAAACATCTTTACAACTGCCGACAACCAAATATTTGACACGTATCTCGGAAGAAAGAATATAAACAGGCTCTTTCTCATGATTATAAGTCCTTAACCGATATACCCCCCACACATCGGTCTCTTCGGCAATCATCACCGCATGCAACCGTTCCGTTTCCACATAATAAATCATTTTCGAAACAATCTCTTCTGGACTCTCTTTCATAAACAGAATAGCTCCAGAGGGAATATAAGGAGCCAATTCGTCCGAATGGCAATAAGCAGCAAATTCTGCTGAAGGGAAAAGTTCAGCCGGCAACTGCAGAATCTTATCGGGAGCCCCCTTCCCATCAATTCCTCTGGTTCGAATATCATTAAAAAAACAGACTGGGCGGATGCGAGGATGTTTTGAACGGTTTTTCATAGGAAAATAATTTTAAATTAATACCATTTTCCCGCACTGTCCTACAAAACGAAGGACGCGGGAACAACCCCCTTTCATCCCAGTCTTGCGAACCATCGAACAAGAGATTGACCCACGCCCAAGCGATCCCACATGCAAACACATGGGATACTTAGGATAGACAAGCTCTATACCGTTCGATTAAATACTATTCCCGAAAATCCGAAAATAGCCGCAAGATTGGATGAAGGTAAAGAATTGTTATCCTTCTATATGTTCCGGACATTACATCACAGAAATAATGGAATGCCCGTTTCTCATTTTCTCAAAAGTAATAATTTTGCTACTTATTTCAATCATATCTGGTAATAAAAATTCCATTATATATTTACTAAGTATCTATTTCTTATACAATTACATCCGGAACATTGATTCTTATCCCATTGTATCGGAATAATTTTTTTTCAAAAATTTCACCTTATCTGTAAAAATTACCAAATGGTAATTTTTACTCAAAAAGAAGATAATATCTTTGCAACGCAAAAAACGGAAAATATGAAAGACAGCATCGATTTCGGCAGTATGGAGATTCCAAAATTATTTCGGAAACTCCTGATTCCAACCGTATTAGGCATGGTATTCTCCGCCATATTCGTAATTACGGACGGTATTTTCGTAGGGAAAGGATTAGGCAGCGATGCTTTGGCCGCAGTCAATATCACGGCTCCCCTCTTTATGCTCAACACCGGCGTAGGGCTTATGTTCGGTGTAGGGGCATCGGTAGTAGCCTCCATCCATCTGTCGCACGGGAAAATAAAAACAGCCCGCATCAATGTTACGCAGGCCGTTGCCGTCTCCTCTTTGTTCCTCGCCCTATTTTCCGCTTTAGTCCTTATCTATTCCGAAGAGGTAGCATATCTTTTGGGCAGCTCCGAACGGTTATTGCCTTTAGCTTTGGAATATATACACTGGTTCGTGCCGTTCCTCGTATTCAGTGCCTTGTTAAGCTCAGGCATGTTCTATATCCGGTTGGACGGTTCACCGAACTATGCCATGATGTGCAATGTCATTCCGGCCATAATCAATATTATTTTAGATTACATCTTTATTTTCATCTTTAATTGGGGCATGATGGGTGCGGCACTCGCTACCAGCTTAGGATATACGATAGGTGCAGCCATGATACTGTTTTACCTGAGCCGTAAGAAAAATGTCATCCATTTCTGCCGCGTCAAGCTCAGTAAAAAAAGCATGCGGCTCACGCTGCGCAATATAAAATACATGTGCCGGTTAGGGGCTTCCACTTTCCTCTGCGAAGCAGCCATCGCCTGTATGATGTTTACCGGAAACTATGTCTTTATCCGGCATTTAGGAGAAGACGGAGTAGCCGCATTCAGCATTGCCTGCTACTTCTTCCCCATTATATTTATGGTGAACAACGCTATCGGGCAGTCCGCCCAACCGATTCTCAGCTACAACTTCGGAACAGGCGATAACAACCGCGTGCATTACGCTTTCCGGCTGGCTCTCATAACAGCCGTAACGACCGGTGCGCTCTTTTTCCTGCTGACTGCGTTATTCAGCCCGCATATCGTATCGCTCTTTATCGACAAATCCTACCCGGCATACGACATCGCCGTATCGGGACTTCCTCTGTTCGCATCGGGATTCGTATTTTTTGCCGCCAATATCGTATCCATCAGCTATTTCCAAAGTATAGAACAGGCACGTCCCGCCATGCTGGCAACCCTATTGAGGGGATTCGTATTTCTGATACTGTGTTTCTTCACACTGCCGTTGTTTTTAGACGTCGCCGGTATTTGGTTAGCCGTTCCCGCCGCAGAATTTTTCACCGTTTTGTATATTCTGGCCTTTTTCCGATACAAACGCCGCTCTTTTCAGGGATGATTATTACCTTTGCGTAATAATCGGACAACAAATGGACGCTTTTATTCTGAAATTCTGCAACAACTACAATTTACCGGAAACAGCCACCCTTCAATTACTGGAAAAAATGGAAAAACGCTCCTGCCGAAAAGGAGAATGCCTGGTACACGAAGGAGAGCTGAACTCCGACTTTTATATTGTAAGCAAAGGAATTTGGTTAGGACACTACCTCAACGACGGAGCAGATACCTCCGTATGGTTTGCCGGAGAAGGCGAAGCACTCTTTTCTACCTGGGGATATGTAGAAAACACTCCCTCCCTTATTACAATAGAAGCGATGTGCGACAGCGAACTCTATCGCATATCCAAAACAGAACTGGAGGCCATTTTCCATTCATCCGTAGAATGGGCCTATTTCGGACGGCGCCTTTTCGAGAAACAATTTCTAAATATCGAAGAATGGATTATCAACGCCGGAAGTCCTACGGCCCTGGAACGTTATCTCGCCTTACTGGAAAAAGAGCCGGAACTGTTACAACACGTTCCGCTAAAACGCATCGCCTCTTATCTTTGGATTACCCCTCAATCATTAAGCCGCATTCGGGCAAAACTGAAAACGATAAAAAAATAGTTCCTGCTTTTACAAATATTAAAAGCAGGAACCTTTTTCATTCTCACCCGACAACCGCCGGGGCAGAATTACCGTATTTCGATATTATGCCTCCTCTTTGGAATATTCCGAAAATTCGCATCCGAACCGTTCCACAAGCATATTATCCATTTCGTCGGCACGCAATGCCAGATTAACGATATTCTGCTTTATCTCCTCTTCCG
>DVIX01000076.1 GCA_018710935.1 Candidatus Avirikenella pullistercoris
GAAACAGGCGAAAGATGTGGTTGCAGACAAAGTAAAAGAGGTAGGAATGCCGTTCGTAACCGAACGTTGGCCGGGTGGTATGCTTACTAACTTCCCTACTATAAGAAAAGCTATCAAAAAGATGGCTACTATCGACAAACTGACAAATGACGGTACTTACGATAACTTCTCAAAAAGAGAAAAACTTCAGATTAGCCGTCAACGTGCGAAATTAGAAAAGAACCTCGGTTCTATTGCTGACCTTACACGCCTTCCGGCAGCGCTTTTCGTAATCGATGTACAAAAAGAAGCTAATGCGGTAAAAGAAGCGAAAAGATTGAACATCCCTGTATTTGCAATGGTTGATACTTGCTGTGATCCAACTCCTATCGACTACGTTATTCCTGCAAATGACGATGCCTCTAAATCTATCGCTGTGATTTTGGATACGGTTGTTGCCGCTATTGCAGAAGGTTTGGCCGAACGTAAGGCAGAAAAAGAAAAAGAGGGAGAAGCTGCTCCTAAGAAAGAAACAAAAACAAGAGCAAGAAAGGCTAAAGAATCGAAAGAAACAGCAGACAAAGAAGAAGCTGTTGAAAAAGAGGTTGCTGAGCCGGCAGCAGAAGAAACATCTGCTGAATAATCAAGTTTCGGAATCGGGATAAAAACCGGTTCGATGATTTTACAATAATAGAAAGGAACAATAATATGGAAATTAAAGCTGCAGACGTAGCTAAGCTGCGTAAAATGACCGGTGCAGGAATGATGGACTGTAAAAATGCTTTAGCGGAAGCTAACGGCGATTTTGAAAGAGCTCAGGAAATCATTCGTGAAAAAGGTAAATTAATTGCAAGCAAACGTGCAGACAGAGATGCTGCAGAAGGTGTTGTCCTGGTTAAGAATCTTGGTACAAAAGCATATCTTCTATGTTTGGCATGCGAAACGGATTTCGTTGCTAAGAACGAATCATTTGCTGCTACCGCTGCTGAAATTCTTGATATTGCAGTGAAAAACGATGCTGCTGATTTGGATGCTTTGATGAATACAAAAGCTGGAAATCAGACTGTTGCCGAACTTGTTACCGAAAAATCCGGACAGACAGGCGAAAAGATAGAGATTGCTTACTATGCAAAAATAGAAGCTCCTTATATTGCTTCTTATGTTCATTTTAACGGGAAATTGGGTACTTTGATCGGATTCAATGTAGCTGTTCCTGAAGAAGTAGGTAAGAATGTTGCCGTACAGGCTGCTACAATGGCTCCTGTTGCTATCAATAAAGAAGATTGTGACAAAGAGTTGCTTGAAAAAGAACACCATATCGGCCGTGAACAGGCTCGTTTGGAAGGAAAACCGGAAAATATACTTGATAAGATTGCAGAAGGTAAGGTTAATAAGTTCCTTGCTGAAAAGACCTTGTTGAATCAGGCTTTGATCGATGATAACAAAATCACTGTCGACAAGTATATTAAGAATGCGAAAGCAGATGCGACTGTTATCGCTTACAAACGTTTCTCTTTGAACGACTAATACATTAGTAAATACTTTTTAAGACTGTCCTTTTATTAAGGACAGTCTTAATTTTTTATATGAATATGTTTTATCCCGATATAACCCGATATATAGAAGCGCTGGAAAATAGGAATGTCTGTTTCCGGCTCTTGAAAGATTCTGTTCCTGAACTCGATAAAAAGGGAAAAATTTTTCATATCGCAGGCAATAAATCGGTTATATTTAAAATAGAGTATAACGGGAAACCGTATGCTTTAAAATGTTTTACCGGGTATTTGCCGGAACGGGAAAAAACATATGAAAACATCGAAATGTATTTCAGGTCGGCACCTTCTCCTTATTTCCCTGAATTTCGATATATTAAGGATGAAATTCTTTTTTACGACGATGAGAACAGATGTCGTTATTATCCGGTTTTGTTAATGGATTGGGTGCAAGGCCGTTCATTAAGGAATGTCCTCGGAGAGTTTGCTTATTTCGCCCGTAGGAAAGAGTTGTCTGGACTATCCGATATTTTCTTGCGTTTTGCATTAGACCTTCTACAACAGCCTTATGCTCATGGTGATTTGAAACCGGATAATATTTTTATCGACTTGTCCGGAAATATTAAATTAATCGACATAGATCCCGTTTATACTCCCAATACTTATTTTATCTCTTCGCATGAACTGGGAACACCTTGGTATCAGCATCCTTTACGGGATGAATATTGTTTCAATTCCGGTATGGACGATTATTCCCTATTAGTACTTGTTTTGAGTCTCTTAGCCATAGAGCGGGAACCTTTTTTGCTGGAACATTATTCGAATGGAGAAAACTTGATATTTACTCCTGCCGATTTTACGGAAACGGATACGCCGCTTCGCAAACATTTAATGAAAGAATGGGAAGGCATACCCTCTATGCAAGCACTATTGAACCTTTTGTCAACTCCTGTCCCCCGCATTCCCGGTTTGTATCCTGCATTAGCAAAAATTGCAGTAGAGAGAAGATTGATGAAAACTACCGCTGCTTTTACAGGTATTTATGAAATAAATATATGTAATGGAAAATATGGTTTTAAAGATAGTAACGGCAATATTCTGGTAGAACCGGTTTATGAGGATGTCATGCCATTTTCGGAAGGATATGCTGCATTGAAAAGCGGTGAATTCTGGGCTTATATAGATATGAACGGCGATTTTGCTACTCCGTTCATATACGGTAAAGCCGGTGTTTTTCGTGAAGGGAAAGCCGTTGTGCTCCAGGAAGGGGAGTGGAAAGTGATAGATAAGGCATTCAAAGAATTATTTATATGCCGGTGCGATCTCCTTTCCGATTTTAGCCAGGGGCTTGCCGTCGTTCGAAAAGAGGGAAAATATGGTTATATAGATGAAGAAGGAAATATAGCGATACCGTGCCGTTATGATTTTGCCCGGAATTTTATTGCCGGTAAAGCAATCGTCCGAATCGACGGTAAGTATGGTTTGATAGATAGGCAGGGAAATTACCTGTTGCAACCGGAATATAAAATATTGACGATTGAACAAGGTGAAAAAATCATCTGCGAAAAGTAGATAATTGTATATTCTGAATGTTTGTATATCTTTGCATATATGTGTAAATGGGGAAAGAATATAATTCGTATCTTTTTTATTTTAGTTGCGGCAGCCATATCGAAAACAGGATATAGCCAATATTCTATTCCTAATAATCCTACGGGAAAAATAAAGATAACAAGAGCGGAAATACAGATAAACGATTCACTGCCTTACAGGTATATCAGTAAAGCTTATTTGAAAAATTTGCGTAAACAGGAGCGGCTGAAAAAGAATTATCTGGAAATGAAACACACGCTTACTTTAACGCAATTCGGGTACAGGAATTGGGCATCCGGAGGTGAAAATACTTATAATGGGCGTGCGACATCTTTCCTGAAACATTCTTATACGGATAAGCGTTTCAATATTTCTACTCAATGGGATGCTGCTTTCGGTTTAGGTGATAAAGAGGGGCGCCTATGGAAATCGGAAGATCGTTTTCAGTTGAATATCAACTTCAATTATCAGATGTATAAGAGATGGTATTATACATTCAATACGGATTTTCGTTCACAATTCGCCAATGGATATAAATCGGTAGAAGACCATATCAGATCGTCCCATTTTTTAGCTCCGGCAACCTTGAACCTCTCTTTAGGTATTATGTTCAAACTGGACGATAAACGTAATATCATGCTTTCGCCTTTATCGGGGAATATCCTTTTTGTCAATGACCAACGCCTTGCCGATGAAGGGGCGTTCGGTGTGGAAAAAGGAAAAAAGACGAAACCGAACTTGGGTGCTTTTATCAAAATACAGTGGACAGAACCGATTGTTCGGGATAAGGTAACCAATAAGGCGATTCTTTCTTATCGTACGAATCTGCAAGGATTCTGCGATTATAAAAGTATGCCTACTTTAAACTGGGAAAGCTGGATAGATTTCACCGTATTTAAGTATTTTGCTCTGAATTTCAACTGTGTGCTTATTTTTGATGACCAAATAACAAAAAAGCGCAGTAGTTTCTGGCAGTTCAGTGAAGTTATCGGTTTCGGGATAACATATACCTTTAAAAACAAGGAAAAAGAAAAATAATATTCAGGGCTTCTTTCATTTCTTATATTCAATTATTTTTACAGGCTAAAATCTTCGAAGAATTATTATTTTTGGAAGTTTAATCTCGATTTTATGAATGTAAAAGCTAAAGGATATATCTTAGGAGCTGTTGCAGCGGCTACTTATGGGATGAATCCCTTGTTTGCCCTCCCTTTATATAAAGCCGGTATGGATCCGGATTCAGTGCTTTTTTTCAGATACCTGTTCGCTATTCCTATTTTGGGAATAATGATAAAAGCCCGAGGGAGAAGTTTCAAGTTGGGACGGAAAGAGATTATTCCGGTTATAATCATGGGATTGTTAGTCGCTTTATCTTCCCTTACTCTTTTCCAGAGTTACAATTATATGGAAGTAGGAATAGCCTCGACCTTATTGTTCGTTTATCCGATTATCGTAGCTTTGATAATGTCGGTTGTTTTTAAGGAAAAGTTGACTTTACAGACTATTTTATGTATTTTGTTAGCATTGGTCGGTATTGCAATGCTCTATAGAGGAGGCGACGGAACACCTTTGAATCTTAAGGGAATAATTTTAGTAATGGTCTCGGCGCTTTCTTATGCCATATATATTGTTGGAATAAATCAATCGGCTTTGAAGAATGTCGCAACTCTTACTTTAACATTTTATATTCTGCTTTTCGGGTTGAGCCTCTTTTTCGTCCGGTCAGATTTCGGAAATAACCTGTATGTCGTAAATAAGTGGTATTTATGGGGAAACTTGCTTGCTCTGGCTATTTTCCCGACAGCTATTTCATTCCTTTGCACAACGCGGGCGATTCAATACATCGGTTCTACACCTACTGCTATACTCGGAGCATTGGAGCCTGTAACGGCTGTCTTTTTCGGTGTGGCCGTTTTCGGAGAATCTCTGACCCCGAGAATCTGCGGTGGGATATTATTGATTATTCTGGCTGTGACTCTTATTATTGCAGGCAGTAATATTACCACTCATCTGGTGCGTGTCAGAAAACTTTTTCCGAAATTGCCGGTCAGCAGAAAAAGAAAACGTAATTCGATTCAATAGTTATCATATAAAAAATCCCGGAATAATTTTCCGGGATTTTTTATTTATATATAGAATAATTAGTCCTGCATTTTTATATATTGATAGTGTGAACCGAATCTTTCGAACGCTGCTTTTTCAAGTGCTTCACGATGGTCGGGATGTGCAACGCTGATAATTGCTTTCGCTCTTTCTTGCAAAGATTTTCCATATAAATCCACAGCTCCGTATTCGGTTACGAAGTAGTGCATATGGGCACGGGTTGTCACTACGCCGGCACCTGCATTCAGTACAGGAGCGATTTTGCTGACACCTTTATTAGTTACGGAAGGCATGGCGATAATAGCTTTCCCCCCTTTGCTTTGCGAAGCCCCGTAAATGAAGTCGATTTGTCCGCCTACTCCTGAATAAAAAGTCGTTCCCAAAGAATCGGCACAAACCTGTCCGGTTATATCTACCTGCAATGCGGAGTTTATAGCGGTCATTTTCGGGTTTTTAGCGATGATATACGGATCATTGGTATATCCTACGTCCATCATTAAAACGCCCGGGTTATTGTCAATGAAATCATATACTTTCTGAGAACCCATTAAGAAAGTAGATACCATTTTCCCTTTGTCCGTTCCTTTATTACGGCCGTTGATAACACCGCTTTCAACCAAAGGAAGTACACCGTCTGCAAACATTTCGGTATGAATCCCCAAATCCTTATGATTTGTTAATTGTGCCAATACAGCGTTCGGAATAGAACCGATACCCATCTGCAAGCAGGCACCGTCTTCGATTAGAGCGGCACAATTTTTCCCGATTTGTGTTTCTATTTCGTTAGGAACAGCAAAATGAGCTTCCTGAAGCGGAGTATTGTCTTCGCAGAAAATATCTATTTGTGAAATATGGATGAAAGCATCGCCGAATGCGCGAGGTACGTTAGGATTGATAACAGCGATAACTGTTTTTGCACATTCAACGGCAGCCAAAGTCGCATCTACGGAAGTACCTAAAGAAACATATCCGTGTTTATCGACCGGAGAAACCTGTATCATCGCCACGTCGCAAGGAAGTACACCCGCACGGTACAAACGTTGTGTTTCGCTAAGGAAAATAGGAATATAATCCGCATAACCCGATTGAGTTACTTTTCTTACGTTGCCACCTACGAAGAAAGAGTCGAGTTGGAAAATTCCTTCGAACTCCGGTGCAGCATAAGGTGCGGGACCTTCCGTATGAAGATGGTGCACATGAACGTTTTTCAATTCTTTATTACGTCCGCGCTCAACCATTGCATCGATCAGAATACGCGGAGCACTTGCAACACTGCTAAGGTGTACATGGTCGCCCGATTTAATGACTTTAACAGCCTCATTCGGCGATACGAATTTAATGTTTGGATTCATTTATTTCTGTTTTTGATTAGTTTCAATATTCGTTTTCAGAAAATTTATAACCTCTTTTCAGCAAAATGTACCGGTACGGGTACCGATACAGTCAGCAAAGTTAAATCTTTTAAAACAGATTTAAAAAAGTTTCTGCCATTAATTTTTCAGGTAAGGACAATAAAAATCAATCGTTAATTATTTCGAACTGGTTTTGTTGTGTTATTTTCTCGCAATAATGGCAGCGGAGAGATATATCGCATTTATTAACTACATCGAATTTCGTACGGATTTTTTCTTTATTCGTGATACACATCGGATTGGCACATTTGATGCTGCCTTCGATAACATCGGGAACCTGCAGTTTGATTTTTTCCGACACTTCAAAATCCTTAATGTAACTGACTCTCGCTTCCGGAGCGAATATGGCTATTTTATTCAGTTTGTTGCGGTCTACCTCCATATCGGCTATCTTTATGATAGCTTTGGTTCCTATTCGCTGACTTTCCAGGTTGGTTCCGAAAGTTATTCTGTTAGTGATATGTTCAAGTCCTAATACGCTCATTACTTTGAAAAGGCTTTGTGCGGGGATATGGTCTATGACTGTTCCGTTTTCTATGGCACTTACCTCTAAATAGGTCTTATTCATGGTGTTCTGTTTTAATATGTTATTCTATCCCTAACAGGTAGGATATAATTGCCATACGGGTAAATACTCCGTTGCGTGCTTGTGTGAAATAGTACGCCTTCTCATTGGTATCCACGTCGGGATGTATTTCATTTACACGAGGTAGCGGATGGAGGATACGCATATTTTCTTTGGTCCCTTCCAACATACTGTTGCGAAGGATATAGGCGTTTTTAACCCTTTCGTATTCCATCAGATCGGAGAAGCGTTCGCGCTGCACCCGAGTCATATACAGAATATCGGCATCGGCCAAAGCTTCTTTGATATCTTGTGTTTCTTTGTACTGTATGCCGATACCGCGGAGGAACAGTTTGTATTCGTCGGGCAGGCTCAATTCGTCGGGAGCGACGAAAGTAAAACGGGCGTTGAAATGCGACATTGCCTGGAGTAACGAATGTACGGTACGCCCGTATTTCAGATCGCCGACAATAACGATATGAATATCGTTTAAAGTACCTTGTGTCTTTTTAATGGAATACAAGTCAAGCAAAGTCTGGCTCGGGTGTTGATTCGAACCGTCGCCGGCATTGATAATCGGTACGCTCGACACTTCGCTGGCATAACGAGCGGCTCCTTCTATGTAATGACGCATTACTATCAGGTCGCTGTAATTGGAAACCATTTTTATTGTGTCGTGCAATGTTTCCCCTTTGCTGACGCTCGTATTATTGGCTTCTGAAAAACCGATTACCCGGCCGCCTAACCGGTTGATAGCGCTTTCAAAACTCAAACGGGTACGCGTAGAGGGTTCGAAAAAGAGGGTAGCGATTACTTTTCCCGCCAGAACCGGCCTGTTGGGATCGGCTTCGAACTCGGCAGCCTTATCCATGATATGGAGAATTTCTTCCTTGTTGAAGTCGCTGATGGAAACAAGACTTTTGCTCATTTAATCGATTGTTTTTTAAGATGAGACTCTATTTGTATATCGGATATTTCCCCTAATAGTTTATTTAAGGGAGAATAGGATGCTTTTCGGACGGATAACTCTATCGTACAAAAATTATCGATGTACTGGCCGGTTATCTTCGGAGATATATTTTTAATGATTTTCATCACTTCCGTCATTTTTTCATATGGGAAACGAATCGTCATCGGAATATCTATCGTCTTTTCGATAATAGAATTGTTTTGTATGGCATCTGCGGCCGCAGCTTTATATGCCTGAATCAAACCGCTTGTTCCTAATTTGGTGCCTCCGAAATAACGGACTACTACGATAAGAATATTAGTCAGTTGATTGGAAAGAATCTGCCCCAATATGGGACGTCCGGCCGTAGAGGAGGGTTCTCCGTCATCGTAAGCCCGTGTATGTTCTCCTTCTCCGCCTAATCTCCAGGCGAAACAATGATGGCGGGCATCAAAATATTTTTTTCTGAGGGATGCGATGAACTCATTCGCTTCATCTTCATTATGAACGGGATAGGCAAAGGATAAAAATTTACTTCCCTTATCCTTGTATAAACCTTCGGATGCTTTCTCTATAGTAATATATGTATCTCTATACGATGTATCCACAGCTCCATTCTTATTGAAAACAAAGTTAACCGATTTTTTTTAAATAGCAATACGGATTACAAGCTGAAACGGAGCATACATATCGGAAAGCCGGCATGAAAGGACTTTTTATTGTCGGAAATAAAAAGAATGTAAAATGCGATATTCCTGTTCAGGCATGCAGTTAATTGCTCATGATTTGTTTGTTTCTAAGATTTTTTTGTATTTTTGCTCATTCACGATTAAAGGAAATCAATAATTAAAATCATTATAGTAATGAAGCAACCTTTAAAGATTGTTGTGTTGGCAAAGCAAGTGCCCGACACCAGAAATGTGGGTAAAGATGCGATGAAAGAAGACGGTACGGTAAATCGTGCTGCCTTGCCTGCGATTTTTAACCCGGAAGACTTGAATGCTTTGGAGCAAGCGTTGATTGTGAAGGATAAATATCCCGGAACAACCGTTACAATCCTTACGATGGGGCCTTCCCGGGCTGCGGATATCATTCGTGAAGGAATGTTTCGCGGTGCAGACGGCGGTGTTTTGCTTACCGATCGTAAATTTGCAGGTTCGGACACATTGGCGACATCGTATGCTTTGTCTTGTGCAGTTAAAAAACTTTCTCCGGATATTATTATTGCAGGACGTCAGGCAATCGACGGCGATACTGCTCAGGTAGGGCCGCAGGTTGCTGAAAAACTGGGAATTCCACAGGTAACTTATGCCGAAGATATAGAAAAGGTAGAAGGCGGAGAGGTATATATCAAACGCCGTATCGAAAATGGAGTGGAACAGGTCGTATCCACTTATCCTATGCTGATTACCGTCAATGCTTCTGCTCCCGAATGCCGCCCGCGTAATGCGAAACTGGTAATGAAATACAAACATGCCAAGACGGCAACGGAAAAACAGGAAATAGAAAACGATTATTTTTCCGATTTGTGCAATGCTCGGCCGTATTTATCAATTCCGGAATGGGGGGTGACAGATGTAGATGCCGATGTGGCGAATCTGGGATTGTCCGGTTCTCCTACCAAAGTGAAAAAAATAGAAAATATTGTATTCCAGGCGAAAGAGGCGAAACGCCTTACTGCTTCCGATGAAGATATATCGGGATTGATGAAAGAACTGATAGCAAGCCACACAATAGGTTAAACCATTGATAGAGGTAATCTGTTGTACTTCATTAAAAAGCAGTGCGTTAATCTTTAAAATTTACATGTATGAATAATATATTTGTTTATTGCGAAATAGAAAATGGCAAAGTAGCCGACGTAAGTTTGGAATTACTTACAAAAGGACGTACTTTGGCGAAAACATTGGGATGTAAGTTGGAAGCTTTGGCTATCGGCCATAATTTGCAGGGAATTGAAAAAGAGTTGGGAAAATACGGTGCAGAGATAGTACATGTAGCCGATTGCGAATGCCTGGCACCTTACCGTACCTTACCTCATGCAGCGATTATATGCGGTATTTTTAAAGAAGAAAAACCGCAAATAGCCTTGTTCGGTGCAACTACAGTAGGGCGAGACCTCGCTCCGCGTGTTTCATCGACACTACACAGCGGTCTTACGGCCGATTGTACCAGTCTTGAAATAGGCAACCACATTGAAAATAAAACGGGAAAAGAATATACCGATCTGTTGTATCAGATTCGTCCTGCATTCGGAGGGAATATTATTGCAACGATTATCAATCCCGACCATCGTCCCCAAATGGCTACGGTTCGTGAAGGCGTGATGAAGAAGGAAGCGCTTGCACAACCTGTTTCTCCCGAAATTAAACAGGTAGATGTAAAAAAATATGTGAACGATGCCGATTTTGCAGTTCGCATTATCGAACGCCATATTCAGGAGAAAAAGATAAATATCAAAGGGGCTTCTATTATCGTAGCCGGCGGTTATGGTATGGGCTCCAAAGAGAATTTCGAAATGTTGTACGAATTGGCAGAAGTTCTGGGCGGAGAAGTAGGTGCTTCACGTGCCGCTGTAGACGCCGGGTTTGCCGATCATGCACGCCAGGTAGGACAAACAGGAGTAACCGTACGCCCGAAACTTTATATTGCGTGCGGAATATCCGGACAGATACAACATACGGCAGGAATGGACGGTTCTGCAATGGTTATATCTATCAATAACGATCCGGAAGCACCTATCAATAAATTGGCCGACTATGCCATTACAGGCGATGTAATGGAAGTAATCCCGAAAATGATCAAATATTATAAGGAAAATTCAAAATAGGGAATTACAGGAGAATAAAACATCGAGTTTTTTAAGTACAAACAAAGTGGCATGCCACAAAAAATAAATTTGAATTATGGCAAATTTCTTTTTGGATAATAAAGATATGCAATATCACCTGAAGCACCCGCTAATGAAAAAAATCGTGGCGCTGAAGGAGAAAAATTTTGAAGAGAAAGATAAATGCGATTATGCTCCGGTCGATTATGAAGATGCGATGGATAATTATCATCGCGTTTTGGAGATTATCGGAGAAATATGTGCAGATGTAATTGCTCCTAATGCCGAATGGGTCGATAAAGAAGGCCCTCGGGTCGAAAACGATCGGGTAATATATGCTCCGGGAACGGTTATCAACCATGAAGCTCTGACTAAAGCAGGGGTATATGGAATCTCTTTACCGCGTAAATGGGGCGGTTTGAACTTTCCGATTGTTCCTTATGTTATGTCATGCGAATTGATATCGCGTGCCGATGCAGGATTCGGAAATATCTGGGGGTTGCAGGACTGTGCCGAAACGTTGCATGAATTCGCTTCCGATGAAATCAACGACGAATATCTGCCCCGCATCCAGCATGGCGATACCTGTGCAATGGACCTGACGGAACCGGATGCCGGCTCCGACCTGCAATCCGTTATGTTGAAGGCTCATTGGGACGAAAAACAAGGCACATGGTTGCTGAACGGTGTAAAACGTTTCATTACCAACGGGGATGCGGATATCTCTTTGGTTCTGGCACGTTCTGAAGAAGGGACTAAAGATGCCCGGGGGTTGTCTTTGTTCGTATATGATAAAAAACATTATGCCGTTAAAGTACGCCGTATAGAACACAAACTGGGAATTATCGGTTCTCCTACCTGTGAACTCGTCTTTACGAATGCTCCGGCTAAATTGGTCGGCGACAGGAAAATGGGATTGATTCGTTACGTAATGGCATTGATGAACTCTGCCCGTTTAGGTATCGGGGCTCAATCTACCGGTATTTCGGAAGCAGCTTATCAGGAAGCTTTGAAATATGCAAAAGAACGTGAGCAGTTCGGGAAACCGATTATCGCATTCGCTCCGGTGGCAGAGATGCTGACCGATATGAAAGCGAAAGTATTGGCTTCACGGGCTATGTTATATGAAACGGCACGTTTCGTAGATGTTTACAAGGCATATTATCATCTTTCCAAAGAACGCAAACTGGAAAAAGCGGAACGTGACGAAATGAAAGAATACAACCGTCTTGCAGATGCTTACACTCCGCTTTTAAAATTGTTTTCCAGCGAATATTGCAACCAGATTACTTACGATGCTATCCAAATTCATGGCGGTTCCGGTTACATGAAAGATTATCCGGTAGAACGTCTTGCCCGTGATGCACGTATTACCAATATTTATGAAGGAACGTCCCAATTACAGGTAGTCGCTGCCATCAAGGCGGTAACGACAGGTGTATATCTGGCTAAGATGAAAGAATACGAAGCCGATACTTATGATGCTGAATTAGGGGCTTTGCATAAAATGTTGGTTGCAATGACAGCCGAATACGAAGAAGCCGTAAAATATGTGACCGAACGGGAAGGAAACGACGGGGAATATCTTGATTTCCATGCCCGCCGTTTGGTAGAAATGGCCGGACATATCATTATCGGATATCTTTTATTACGTCAGGCTAGTGATTGCGGTTGCCCGTGTTGCGATGATTACCGGATCAGTGCTACGGTGTATATCAAAGCAGGAAATGCTAAAAATAAAGCGCATTCGGAATACATAAAAAGTAATTCTCCCGAAGATATGGGAATGTTTAAAGCGAATGAATAATAAAAAGAACCTACCATATTTAAATAAATGAAGGAAGAGCGTAGCCGTTGGGCTGCGCTTCTTTTTTGAAATATTACTAAAAACGAATCTAAAAAAATATTGGTATTTTTATCGTGATAAACGAAAAGATTACAATAACCGTAATTCAATGCAAAAACAAATATCAGAAACAATCGTTATACGCCCGATAGAGGAGAGGGATAATCCGGCAATAGCCGCTTTGATACGAAAAATTTTCGAAGAGTTCGACGCTCCGAAAACAGGCAGCGTATATAGTGATTCGCGAACGGATACTTTATATCAATGTTTTAATCGTCCCGATGCAAAATATTGGATAGTTGAATGCAATGATGAAATATTGGGAGGATGCGGATTTTTTCCTACTGAAGGATTGGCTCCCGGATGCGCAGAGTTGGTGAAATTTTATCTTTCTCCTTTGTTGAGAGGGAAAGGCATAGGTTCTTATTTGCTGAATACGGTTGAAACAGAAGCGAAAAAAAGAGGATATAAACAATTATACATCGAATCTTTTCCGCATTTTCATAATGCAGTGTCTTTATATGAGAGAAAAGGATTCGTTCATTTAGATTCCCGTATAGGGAATTCCGGACATTCCGCAACAACGATATACACATGTTGAAAGATATATAAATCCATTATGAGCATTATACTCGGAACAGATAAATGGTATTTATATTAAAAGAGCTCTGGCTTTGCGTTCATCTTCTTTCATTGCATCTACCAATTCGTCGGTGGATGCGAATTTTTTTTCGTCGCGTAAATAATGGCAAAGAGTAACAGCTATTTTTTTCCCATATAATTGCCCGGAATAGTCGAATATATGCACTTCCAATAATCTTTCTGTACCGTTATCCACAGTAGGGCGATATCCTATATTCGCCATGCCTTTATAGTTGAATCCATCGAGGTGTATGCGGATAGCATATACTCCGTTCTCTATTTTTACAAGGTTGTCGATTGCTATGTTAGCGGTAGGGAATCCCAATTCCGTTCCCAATTTTTTCCCTTCTTTTACGACTCCGATGATTGTAGTGTTCGGCATAACAAAATATAAAATTAAAATACGAATATAGGTTATAATAATTTGACAATCAATATCTTTTTTGAAAGCTTATAAATGTTGCCCTCTTGAAAAAGTTAAAAAATAAATTAAAAACCGTGTGGTAATATAGTTATTTTTTTGATAACTTTAACACATCAATAAGAAAAAATAGGATGGAATTGCAGGAAGAGTCCAAGAGTAAGAAAATTTATTATACCATAGGAGAGGTAGCGGAAATGTTTGATGTAAATCAATCGTTGATCCGTCATTGGGAAAAATATTTCGATATTTTAAAGCCTAAAAGGAATAAAAAAGGGAATCGTTTGTTTACTCCCCGGGATATTGAAAATCTGAAACTGATATATTATTTCGTTAAAGAGAAAGGAATGCGACTGGAGAGTGCGGCAAGGGCATTAAAAGTCGGTTCTGAAAATGTAAGAAGGGATGCGGAGGTTATGGAACGGTTACAGCATGTAAGGTCGCTTTTATCCGATGTTTTACAGGAAATAAACAGGATGGAAAAAGAAGGAACGAACGAAATAGTCGTTTATGCAGAAACCGAAGAAGAAGATAACCGGGAGGAGAACAACATTTAATTCAGAAATGCACACTATGAAATTGAAAGAGGTAACGAATGCAATAGAAGAGTTCGCTCCGTTATATTATCAGGAATCATATGATAACAGCGGATTATTGATCGGAGATAAAGAAAAGGAAGTACATGCGGTATTGTTATGTGTAGATGTAACGGATGCAGTTATTTCGGAAGCTATTGAATTGGGGTGTGATTTGATTATTTCGCATCATCCGCTTATCTTTTCAGGGCTGAAACGGATTACGGGTACAAATGATACGCAACGTATGGTTTTACGCCTTATCGAGAACCGTATCGCCGTTTATGCCAGCCATACCAATATGGATAATGTGGAAGGCGGTATCAGTTTTAAGATGGGAGAGAAACTGGGCCTGCTGAATATGCGGGTGCTGGTGCCGAGAAACGGGGACTTACAAAAGCTGGCTATATTCGTTCCCAACGCTTATGCGGAACACGTGCGTAATGCGATATTCGAAAGAGGGGCGGGAGCTATCGGCAATTATAGCGAATGCAGTTTCAATGTTTCCGGCGAGGGAACGTTCAAGGCAGGGAAAGGAAGTCATCCGTTCGTAGGAGAACGGGGAAAACGGCATATAGAACCGGAAACGAAAATAGAGTGTATCGTAACCCGCAATATTGCAGGGAAAATAATAGAAGCAGCAAGGGAAGCACATCCATACGAGGAGATGGCGTATGATATATTTACGTTAGACAATCTGAATTCCTGCGCAGGAACAGGGGCAGTGGGGGAGTTGCCGGAACCTGTCGATACACGGATATTTTTACAGACGGTGAAGGATGTTTTCGGATGCGGTGTGATACGCCACACCCGGGTCGTTAAGGATAAAATACAGAGAGTAGCACTGTGCGGTGGAGCAGGAGCATCTTTTGCAAAAGAAGCCATAAAAGCGAATGCGGATATTTATATCTCGGCCGATTTTAAATATCATGATTTTTTCGGATATGAAAACGGAATGATGGTAGCGGACATCGGACATTTTGAGAGTGAAAAATTTGCAATCGACATTTTTTATGAAATTCTTATGAAAAAATTAACTAACTTTGCAGTTTACATAACAAAGCATGTTAGTAATCCGATAATCTATCTTTAATAAAGTATGACAACAGGAAATAAAAAAGCGGCTGAAACTGCTGATTTCAGTACAGAAGAGAAAATCATCGCTCTTTATGAATTGCAAAAAATAGAATCTCAAATCGATGAGATTAACCGCTTGAAAGGGGAGCTTCCTTTTGAAGTGCAGGATTTGGAAGATGATGTTGCAGGACTTGACACGAGAATCAAAAACCTCGCTGCTGAAATCGAAGAACTGAATCGCAGCACAAAACAGAAAAAAGAGGAGATCGAACTTGCTAAAACGAAAATAACCAAATACGAAGAACAACAGAACAACGTTCGTAACAACCGGGAGTACGAATCTTTATCGAAAGAGATAGAATACCAGAAACTCGAAATAGAGTTATGTGAAAAACGCATCAAAGAATTCACTGCCGAAATCAAAAATAAGAAAAAAGCGATTGAAGAATCGAAAACGACGTTGGCTGAACGTAAAATTGATTTGGCAGCAAAAAAAGAAGAGTTGGAATCTATAGATGCAGAAACGGCAAAAGAGGTGGAAACATTAAATAAAAAAGCTGAAACCGTATCTGCGAAAATAGACGACCGTTTATTATCGGCATTTAAGAAAATCCGCGCAGGAATGCATAACGGATTGGCTGTCGTAAAAGTAAAACGGGATGCCTGCGGCGGTTGCTTCAACCGTATTCCGCCCCAACGCCAGTTGGATATACGCATGAGTAAAAAAATTATCGTTTGCGAATATTGCGGACGTATTCTCGTTTCAGACCTGATAGACGAAGAAGAAAAATAAAACGTAAAAAGATAATTTTTATCATATCGTACAGCGGTTTTGTCAGTAGGACAGAACCGCTGTTTTTTTACTTTTTTTGAACTTTTTATATTCCCGGTTTTAACATAATCGCAATGCTAAAATGGCATATTTATTGGAAGATTATAATGCCGCCCGATAAGCGAACCGGTAATTTATACCGGCATTGTGAAAAATTACTTTTACGGGCGGTAAATCGAGAGAGGGATGTGAGAGATATATCAAAAAGGCATTGAACAAAATATTGAAATGGATAGGTAGTTTACAATAAGAAGATT
>DVIX01000077.1 GCA_018710935.1 Candidatus Avirikenella pullistercoris
GGATATCCGGGAATTATATACGACCAACAAATCGCCGAAATGATGCTCCAACCTGCCTACCAACTGTGCGGTAAGCGCCGTTTCCGGAATCAGCAACAACACCTGCCCGCCTTTCTCCACGGCATCCCGGATCAGGTGCATATACACTTCCGTTTTCCCTGCACCGGAAACACCGTATAACAAGACACTTTTTCCCGTTCCGAAAGTCTCTTTTACCGATTCATACGTTTTATTCTGCAAAAAAGTCAGTTCCGGCAAGCTGTCTATTTTTACGTTATCGTTCTTGTCTGCATTATCCGGCATAACGGATTCTTCCGACAACACCAAAATCTCTTTTTTCTGCAACTCGGACAATACAGGAGGCTTGATACCCGACTCCAAAAACAGGGAACGAGGCAGACTCTCTCCCGAAAACAACCGCTCTCCCATCTTTTCAATAAATAAAGACAATGCCCGATACTGCATTTTCGCCCGTTTCAACGAATCGAGCACGACATGCAACTCCTCCTCCGTCTCTATTTTCGGATGTAAAGCCACTGTTTTCTCTTTCCTCCCGGGACAAGGCATATCGAAACAATAACCGTTATCGAGCATGTCTTTAAAAGCGGACATCTTCATCGACCCCGGGAAAAAGTTTTTCATCACCTCTCCCAACGAACACATATAGTAAGAAGCCACCCATTCCCATAACCTGACCTGATTATCCGTTACGACCGGCATCTTATCCAATACCCCCGCAATAGGCCTCAACCCTTCTCTCTCTCCGGAATGAACGGCATAAACGATTGCCGAATAAACCTTACGTTTTCCCAATTCGACCGCAACCCTGACACCGGCACGCACCTCCCCTTCGAGTTCCCGAGGGACCCGGTAAGACAACAACTCTTTCAGCGCCAACGGCAGTATTACATCGATAAACATAGGAATTTATAAAAGAAGCGTAATTTTTCCCTTACTACAAAATCCGGGAATATTTTTCACAAATAATCTTTCTGGAATCGTCCAATGCTTTTATTTTATGCAGAATCTCCATAGCCGTATCTTCATCCGCCCCTTTTATCTCCTCCAACAATGAACGGGTTATCTCGCCTATCACCCGCAATTTATAAACGGCAATCGCTTTGGGAACCGCAACATTCAGATTATCCTCCTCCGTCAAGACCACATCATCGAATTTGGACCAGATCTTACTTGCCCGATACGCATCGTCTTTCGTCAGAATATCCACTACAAAATCGCACACGGCCGGCACCGGATTATTGATAAACTCGTTGATAGAAACCCGTTCCACCGGTTCATCCCCTTCTTTTGCCGATGCAACCAACTCTTCCCGCATTTTGTACATCTTTACATACTCATCGTAAATACTCTTATATACGGTATTCCGGAACTCTATATTGTCGATTTCCAACTCCTCGATAATCGTTTGGGCGACATTCAGCTCGACCGGTTCCATATTGTGTCCTTGTGCATCGTGCTGCTGAAAATAGAAATCTTTATTCCCATATTTCAGCAGATAAACCACCAATTCCCGCTCCAACTCATCGGTAGGGGACGGCATGGACTCCTTTATCCGTTCCGCCAATAACGATTGTTCTTCCTCCTCTTGCTGTTTCCGCCGCTTATAGCTCTCTTTCCGCTCCATATTCTGCAGAACTTCCCGTCCCGCACTGCCTTCCAACATATCCACCCGGCGACGCATCACTTCCCGTGCAATCATCTGTTCATCGCTATCGGTAAGCCTGCTGCATTCCCGAATATATTGCGACCGTACGATTTCATCGGGAATAACCGCTATCGAACCCACTATATCCGTAATCATCGCAGCCCTGCCGATAGGATCGTTTTTCACCTCCGACAACAACAGATTGGTTTTAAAGGAGATAAAATCCACTTCATTCTCACGGATATAATCACTCAACTCTTCCGAAGAGTGGCTCTGAGCAAATGAATCGGGATCCTCTCCTTCCGGCATCAATACCACCCGCACGTTCAACCCCTCTTTCAATATCATGTCGATACCCCTTATCGAGGCCTTGATTCCCGCCGCATCACCGTCGTATATCACCGTGATATTTTTCGTAAAACGGCTGATTAACCGTATCTGTTCCGAAGTAAGCGATGTACCGGACGACGCTACAACATTCTCCACGCCCGACTGCACCATCGACAACACATCGAAATACCCCTCTACCAGAATACAAAAATTTTGTTGGGTAATCGCCTTTTTGGCGAAATAGATTCCGTACAGGGTATTGCTTTTATGATAAATCTCCGATTCGGGAGAATTAAGGTATTTGGCCGTTTTCTTATCCGTTCTTAAAGTACGCCCGCCGAATGCAATCACCCTGCCGCTCAAAGAGTGGACAGGAAACATCACACGCCCTGCGAAACGGTCGTAATAGCCGCCGCTCTCCCTCTTTATCGTCAATCCCGTACGTACAAGAAAATCTTCCTTATATCCTTCCCGGACAGCCATATCGGAGAAAGCACTTCCCGCCGCAGGGCAATATCCCAATCCGAACTTATCGATAATCGCATCGCCGAATCCCCGCTCCCGGAAATAGCTCATCCCTATATTCCTCCCCTCTTCCGTTTCCCGCAAACTTTTTTTAAAATAGTCGTTGGCATAAGAGGTAACGACCATCATACTCTCCCGGTCATCGTTCTCTCTTTTTTCCTCTTCCGACAACTCCCTCTCCTGCACCTCTATCCCGTATTTTTTCGCCACATATTTCAGGGCATCCACATAACTCACCCCTTCATGTTCCATTACGAACGTAATGGCATTCCCGCCCTTTCCGCAACCGAAACATTTAAAAACACCTTTCGACGGAGAAACGACAAAAGAAGGTGTTTTTTCATTATGAAAAGGACAGCAGGCCTGATAATTCACCCCCTTTTTTTTCAAGGTTACAAAATCACTGATAACCTCGACAATATCCGCCGACGAATATATTTTATCTATGGTCGCCCTGTCTATCATAATTTACCGTTCCCTTTCCAAAACCGAATTTTCCGAAATGTAAAGATAACAAATCCGAAGAACATCTTAATACCCCGGAAAGATTATTTATATCTTTAAAAAATATTCCGGGCGATTCCTTTTTATTTCCGAATCGCATAACCGCAAATTCAGCTTACGAAAATTCCGTTCATTCATACCCGATATTTTCGGAAGAGTTAATTCCGCTATCTATCCGGTTTTTATCGCCTTTTTAGGTATAAATACTTACGGGAAATAGGTAAATATTATACCGTTTCTTCCTTCCAGGATACCTACCTTTGTGTTCATATTATCCGGGGTAAAAAATCCGATTTTGTCCCGGCAACGACAAACACAGACAACCGTTTTATGGGTAAGTTATTCGATGCACTTTGCGAGGATGTACGTTTCAGGGAAGGCCTCTCCGCATGTATGAACTGCGGAGTATGTACCGCCGTATGCCCGGCCGCAGAGTTTTACAATTATGATCCGCGCCAGATTATGGATATCGTCCAGAGCCAGAACGAAAGGGAAATAGAGGAACTGCTCAAGAGCGAACAGATATGGTATTGCGGAGAGTGCATGTCCTGCCGTCCCCGTTGTCCGAGAACGAATACTCCCGGTTATGTCATACAGGCTCTGAGAACCCTGTCCCAAAAATTAGGTTACTTTACCGAAAGCGAAAAAGGACGCCAACAATTAGCCGTAAAACGTACTATCGGGGAAAATATTTTAGAATTGGGATATTGCATCCACCCTACCCGGATGCTTCCGGAAATGCATCCCGAACAAGGCCCCGTATGGGAATGGATCTATAAAAACCATAAAGACGTATATACCCGTTTCGACCGTAATTACGACAGCTCCGATGCCGGCGCCTTACGCAGGATAGACAAAGAATCGCTGGACGAGATACGGCGAATTTTCGACGTAACGGGCGGGACCGAATTTTTTGAAAAAATAGAGGAATATTCCGCAAAAAAAGCGGCAGAGATGGGAATGGCAGAAACTATCGACGGAAAAGAGAGGGCTACCGACGAATATTTCGCCGAGACATACGAAACGAACAACGGTTCGCATACGATATAAACCAACCGACTAAAACAAACCGATATAAGTTATGAACAGGTATTCGTGGGAAAAATACCAGAAACAGATTCCGGACGACCATTATTACTACGCCCGCAGTTGCATCCGCCAGAATTTTTTTCCCGGTTCCGAAACGATATTCTTAAAAATATTACAGGAAGATTTGGGAATAGATATTCTCGACGATGCCAAACATACCAGTTGTACGGGCATAGGGTATCACGGCGATATCGTCCCACTGGAAACCATTATGACCGTCGTCGCACGGCAATTCGCCCTGATGACGGAAGCCGGTTACGAACATCTGGTATCTTCCTGTATTACCTCTTTCGGGCTCTATTGCGAAATTCTTTCTTTGTGGCACCATTTTCCGGAGCTGGAAGAAAAAACACGGAAAAACCTGAAAGCCGCTACCGGTCGGGAATTCAAAACGCCTAAAAGCGTTATCCACAGCTCCGACCTTATTTTTCACTTCCGGGATAGAATAGCCCAAAAAGCCAAATATACACTGACCGATCCGCAAACAGGACGTCCTTTAAAAGTAGTGGAACATATCGGATGCCATTACAGCAAAATATTTCCTACCAGCGGAATCGGGGGAGCGGAATTTCCTTATGTCCTCGCCGGAATGATCGAAAGCTGGGGAGGAGAGGTGGTTGATTACCCCGAAAGACGGCATTGTTGCGGATTCGGATTCCGTAATTACATCGTAAAAGCCAATCGGGGAGCTCCCGTTGCGAATTCCAAACAGAAATTGGAATCCATGGCTCCTTACAAACCGGACTTTATCGTTGCGAACTGTCCGGGATGCACTATGTTTTTAGACAAATGGCAATACACCATCGCCGAACTGGAAGGTACGACATACGGTCAAAACGGCCAGGGTATTCCCGTCCTGACCTATGAAGAAATGGCAGGGTTGGTATTGGGATACGCTCCGTGGGAATTGGGACTGCAAATGCACCAGATCGACACGGAACCTCTACTGAACAAAATGGGAATCGATTACGATTCCAACGAGAAATATTTGGGGCGGAACGGGAAATATATGGGCCGCCCGGAACCTTGTAACTGCATATTATAATGGGAAAACGCGTCATAATCGTCGGAGGAGGGGTTGCCGGAATGCAGGCGGCCATCACCCTGAAAAAAACGGGGTGTTCTCCCCTTTTGATTGAAAAAAATATCGCACTCGGCGGTAAACTCAATAACTGGGACAGGCTATTCCCTTCTCAAACCTCTGCCAACGAAATAATCAACGGACTTACAGACGAAATCGCCTCCCTGAATATTAAAAATATTCTATGCGGAGAAGTATCCGAAATGCGGCACGATGAAGACAAGATAGAGGTCAACCTCACCGACGGCAACACTTATGAAGCCGATGCGATAATCATAGCTACCGGTTTCGACCTTTTTAACGCTACCCAAAAAGAGGAATACGGATACGGTGTTTATAACAACGTAATCACCTCCGCCGACCTGGAAGAGATGTTCAGGCAAGGGGAAGTGAAGACCAGTACAGGTGTGCCTCCTTCTTCCGTCGCATTTCTACATTGCGTAGGTTCCCGCGACCTGCAGGTAGGGCAAGGCCACTGCTCGCGCGTCTGCTGTATTACCGGTGTCAAACAGGCTATCGAAATCAGACAAGCCCTTCCGGAATGTCAGGTATATAATTTCTATATGGATATGCGGATGTTCGGGCCGGGATATGAAGAGCTATACAAAGAAGCACAGGAAAAATGGAAAATCAACTTTATCCGGGGACGAATATCGGAAGCAAGCCAAACCATAGATAACCGCATCCGTATCAAAGCGGAAGATACCCTTGCCGGACGCCCGTTAAAACTGACCGTAGATATGCTGGTCCTGCTGATCGGGAAGAAAGCGGCAGCCTGCAACCGGAAATTAGCGGCAGACCTCGGATTATCGCTAAGGGAAAGCGGTTTTTACGCACCGAAAGATAATTTTACGGACAATGTATGCACCTGTAAAGAAAATGTATTCATTGCCGGAACCGCCCTTGCCCCCAAAACAATCGGGGAAGCGATGAACGACGGAACCGCCGCAGCTATAAAAGCATACGAATACCTTAACCGATTTGAAAATGGCAAATAACTGGGGATTCGGCATCAACGAAAAACGCAGTATCGACCTCGATACGAATAACTTCGATATTGTTCGGAAAATATTGGAGGCAGAGCCCTCTTTTTACCGTTGTATCAGTTGCGGCAGTTGTACGGCCACCTGCAGTGCCGGCAATATTACCAACTTCAATTTCAGAAAAGTGCACCATCTTCTCCGACGGGGAGAATATCAGACCCTTTCCGGAGAGATAAGCAAATGTATGTTATGCGGCAAATGTTCGTTGGTGTGTCCCCGAGGCATCAATACCCGCAATATCATACTGAACATCAACAGGCTGATAACCCGACAAAACCTCCGTTAACAGAACGGCAGGAAACAAGCAAGAGAACCATGAGCTATTTCGAACCTTTTATAATACCTTTTTCCGTAGGAGTCGTTATCCTGTTCGCTGTAATGTGGACAAAATTCATATCGTGGATCAGCGCCCTACCCAAAAGCGACAAAAAGCTGATTATCAGAAATGCCGTTTCCAAGGCGACTTTCGCCGCTTTATGGGAAGTTTTTTCCGAATGTCTGTTACACCGGCGCATCAGCCGTGTAAATCCCCGCTTATGGTATATGCATATGAGCCTTGCTTTCGGATGGTTCCTGCTGATCGTTGCCGGGAAAATCGAAGGGACACTATACCTGAAAAGCCCGGTAAATCCGCCTTATGTAGATGTCTTTTTCCGCAAATATTTTCCGGAAGCCCATATTCCTTTTATGGGCTTCATTATGGATCTGTTATTGTTGTTTATTCTTTCGGGGCTTTTCATGGCCGTTTTAAAACGGTTCAAACCCTCCGTCTACGGAATGAAAAAGACAACCAAGCATACGGCAGGAGACCGAATAGCCCTATCTTCTTTATGGGCGATATTTCCCCTACGCCTGACAGCCGAAAGTTTCAACTCCGCTCTATACGACAGCGGTAGTTTCTTAACCGGGACTATCGGCAACCTTTTTGCATTTTTATTCCCCGAACATGTCCTCCAGATATTGAATGAAACTTCATGGTGGCTTTATTCCACCGCATTGGGAACATTTTTCGTAGCCATTCCCCTATCCCGTTACCTGCACATATTCGCTGAAATTCCGCTTATATTCTTACGCAGTTTCAAAATCCGCGCAGCAGCCGTTCCGACCACCTTTACCAACCTGGAAATAGCAGCTTGCTCCCGATGCGGAATATGTATCGATCCTTGTCAGCTCGGAAGAAACGACATTGCAAACGACATACAATCCGTATATTCATTACGCAATATCCGGGAAAAATGCAATACGGTTGAAAACAGCGATAATTGCCTGATGTGCGGCAGATGTGAAAATATTTGTCCCGTAGGAATCGAACTGAACACCATTCGTATCTCCCAACGCTATAAATTCCGTAAAAACGATAATCCGTACAATTACCGGTACATCGGCAACCGGGATTTTTCACAGGGAGAAGGAAAAACCGGTTATTTCGCAGGCTGTATGACCATGCTATCCCCGAAAATTATACAGGCGATGGAAAAAATATTCCGACAAAGCGGAGAAGAAGTATGGTTCGCCGACAAAGACGGAGGCGTATGCTGCGGCCGCCCTCAAAAATTAGCAGGAAATATCGATGCCGCAAACCGAATGATGGAACTCAATAAAAGTCTTTTCATCAAACATGGAATTACGACATTAGTAACCTCCTGCCCCATATGCCTGAAAGTATTCAAAGAAGATTATAAACTCGAAAATATCCGGGTAATACACCATACCCAATATATTCACGAATTAGTACAGAAAGGGGTTCTAAAACTCAAAAAAGATAATCGGAAAATATTCACCTACCATGATCCGTGTGAACTGGGAAGAGGTTCCCGGATATACGAGCAACCCCGTGCAGTACTGTCTCTTGCCGGAACACTCGTAGAAATAGATGAAACCCGGGAAAATTCGCTTTGCTGCGGAGGTTCTTTAGCCAATACCCGGCTTTCTTTCGAGAATAAAAACCTTATTTCAAAAACCCTCACCGACCGGTTCGAAGCGACAGGAGCACAATACCTCGTAACCAGTTGTCCGCTTTGCAAAAAAACGCTTTCCCGCACCAGCAATATTCCCGTCATCGATATTGCCGAAGCGGTCAGTTAAAAAACAGCCGATTTTCAACTCCTGTAATTGCCGGATTTTTAATTTATCATAAAAACGCTATTACAGAGTACGATTTTTATGTAAAATTCGTATTATAAAGCTTAAAATTATACATAATTCGGAGCACGACGCATCGACGAAAATCATTAAATTTCCGTTTTGCTATTTCGCCACATTATTTACTGTCTTTATAAATACAAGTATTCGTTTCGGATTATGCAATTCGAATAATTCTATCAATAAAACTCATATCGATAAATCCCGGTGAAAGAGTTTCCTCACACCTCCGGATTTGAAGAACCGGTAAATCGAATCATAATTATAAACGGCAAATAAGCCCTATTTTACGCATCTTTGCAGTCTATAAACAAAATACACTCCTGAATAAATTCAGGAGTGTATTTCCGCTTTATTATTAAATTCAATAACCCTTATTTCTTATAAAAAGGAACTTTTACGACTTTCGCTTTTAATTTTTTCCCGCGTACCTCGATAAATATCTCCGTATCGGCTTTGCTGAAAGCAGTCTTAACATATCCCATACCGATTCCGACTTTCAGGCAAGGCGACATCGTACCGGAAGTCACATGTCCTATTTCCGCCCCTTCGGCATCTACGATCTTATAACCGTGGCGAGGAATACCTCTGTCTTCCATTACAAAACCGACTAATTTCTTAGAAACGCCTTCGGCTTTCAGTTTCTCCATCTTATCACGGTCGATAAAATTCTTTCCATCCACAAACTTGGTAATCCATCCCAAACCTGCTTCAATAGGAGAAGTCGTATCGTCTATATCGTTTCCATACAGACAGAATCCCATTTCCAAACGCAATGTATCGCGGGCACCCAATCCAATCGATTTAATACCGTATTCAGCACCTGCTTCGAAAACCGCATTCCATAATTTATCCGCATCTTCATTCGCGACATAAATCTCGCATCCGCCGGCACCCGTATAACCCGTAATAGAAAGAATAGCCTCTTTAATCCCTGCAATATCCACCTTTTTAAAAGTATAATATTCCATATCTTCAACAGGTTCATTGCATAATTTCTGAACGACCTTCATAGCCAAAGGGCCTTGAATAGCAAGCTGAGCAATCTCATCGGAAGCATTATACAACTCTTTGCCTATTTCCAACCCTTCCTCTTTCGCATATTTACACAAAAAATTCCAATCCTTTTCGATATTAGCCGCATTAACCACTAAAAGATAAGTTTCGCTATTAATACGGTAAACCAACAAATCATCCACAATACCCCCCTCGCCGTTCGGCATGCAGCTATATTGTACTTTCCCGTCATACAAAGCGGCAACATTATTGGAGGTCACCCTTTGGAGAAACGCTTCCGCTTTCGGGCCTTTCACCCATATCTCACCCATATGGCTGACATCGAAAACACCTACTTTCTCACGAACGGTCACATGTTCTTCATTGATACCCGTAAATTCAATCGGCATGTTATAGCCTGCGAATGGAGCCATTTTTGCACCTGCTGCAATATGGTACTTGGTAAATGGTGTAGTTTTCATAAGTTTTATATTTATAAAGTTTATATGCTTCAAAACAAAACGTTTCGCTTCCCCTTATTATAGATAACAAAGATAAAATTTTTATCTGAAAGAAAAACAATGTTTCCAATCTCTATTTCAGAAATATTTACCCTTCTATTTCTTATCACTCGTAAAAAATATCCTCTCATAAAAACAAATGTTCCCATTAAAAACGGGAACATTTGCCATCATATCGTAACGATAAACTCAAATTTTAAATAAAAATATTGTATATAAATATTAAAGTATAATCCACTATATGTTTTCTTTTGTTAAAGAAAACGGTTCTTTCTTAAATACTCTATAAATACTTTTATTTTTTCTCTTTTCCAAATATAATAAAACTATTATAAATATCCAACATTTTTTACAAAAAATGTAAAAAAATAGCTTAAAAGCCACTATTTATCCGAAAATACGATAGCTTTTCCATCAATTTTATCCTTTTTCTATCCGAATTCTATCGATAAATTTTGCGGAATTTTTCCGTTTTTCAACAATCAAAATTTATTTTTCTTAACTGGAAACAATGATTCCGACTAATTTTCTTTCAAAGAAAAAGAGGTCGCCGAACGGCAACCTCTTTTCTGATATATAAACTAAGAGAGATTAGTTTACAATTTAGGACCTTCACCCCAATTTGGGTTTCCTTTGTCGTACCAATATCTTTCATTAGCAAGAACACTACCGGCACTGGCACCTACTGTGAAACCTTGTTCCTGATAAGCAGCCAATCGATTAGTAATATTGATATCGTCAGATTCCGGTTCGTAAATTACCCATCTACGAGGAGTAGGATAAGCTTGTTCCGGGTCGATTACGCCTCTTGGCCAAATAGTAGAACCCGTCTTAGGAATACCACCACGCAAGCAAGTTACGAATACATCGGTCGGAGTCAACAGACGGTCAACAACAAGATTGATATAGATTTTTTCCAATTTTTCTGACTGAGAACCAGTATATTGATGTAACGGTCTCTTGAACATATTGGTAATCATCTCTTCAGTCAATGCAATTCCCTGATCGATAGTTTCACCAACTGCAACACCTAAACCATCCGGAGTTTCAGTCGCTATAGTAGACTTAGTATCGTCAGACGGGCCAGTATAATAGAATACATTGGAATTTTCAGCAGCTTTAGCCATTGCGCGAACAGACATTTCGATACCATCGAGGAAATATTGTTCTGCAGTCTTAGCAGCACCACTTACCAAACCACGTTCTACGAACTCTGCCATGTACAGGTTAGTTTCGCCTGCACCGCAAAGAACTGCACGGAATGCATAGTTACCAGCCGATTGATATTGAGTCCGAACATCGTCTGCTGTCGGCCAATAGTCATTACCTGTCGGTTGAACCAATAAGTCAGACGGCATAGAAGCAATCGCAAAAGAACGATTATTAGTGGTCGGTTTTCCGTCAGCACCTCTTGTTTTAATCTGACGCAAAGAACTACTACCAAAATATTGGTTATAATAATCATTTGCATACCTCAATGTATTGTTAACCGTGATAGGAATACCTTGGTAACGTACCCACGGTTCTCCCCAGAAATAAACCCTATGGTTAGGATCATCCGGTAGATTTTCATCTACATATCCCGGATCTCCTGTATAAGGATCTGTACCAGCATCCGGATTCGCAACATTATTATTGGTTTTCCAACCTTTAAATATTCTACGACCTGTTGCATCTGTTTCGATAATAGCAGCATCCCATATAGCCGGAAGCTTTTGGAGACTAGCACCGGTAGAAACATAATTGTCTGACTGTGCATCCGTATCGAGGAATTGTTGGATAACGTCTGCGTTATAACCATTCTTTTCATAGTAGAACAACAAACGCGGGTCGAGGTTGTTACGCAACATATCTACGAACGGTTTAGTAGCCGTAGAAGGACGGTCGCCTACGGTATGTCTGAATTTAGAACCGCCATACCAATAGAAATCATCGTCATTAGAATCCATAATACGTCCATCTTGCACCACTTCCTGTGCGATCTGACTAGCCCATTGAGGATCATTATTGATCAAACGAACAGCAATCTTCAGACGAAGCGTATTACAGAATTTAATCCATTTGGTTACATCACCGCCATAAATCAAATCCACATTGGAAGCTAATGTATTTTGGTTAACCCCTTCAATCGTATTTTGACTTAATGTAGCAATTGCATCTTTCAATTCTTTATCCCATTGAGTATATAACTCTTTCTGAGTATCGAATTTCGGAGTCAAAGTTCCCCCATACCAACCGCCTAATGCTTCGGAATACGGCATAGAACCAGTTAAGTCAGTAGCTCTCAGACCGCACCAGATATGAATCGGGTAAGTCATCGCAGCCAAATGTTTATACGGAGCAAGTCTTTCATCGGTTGCAACCATGTTACGAATTTTCGCAACCGGACCACCTACTTTGTCATAAAATACGACAAAACGTTTTAATACACGTACCTGAGAGTCGAAACTACCGGTAGCAGTACCGCCACCTCGTTCACCGCCGCCTATCTGACAGTAAGGGAAAATGTAAGTGTAGTTATCGTACATCCATTCCGTATAACTACTCTCCTTGTCAGTTTCAGCGTATAATATATTGTATATGGCATCTGTGAAAAGATAACGGACGTCAGGAGTAGTCACTTTCGACGGGTCCATATTCATTTCCGCCATATCGGTTTTGCTACATCCGGTAAATAATACCGCAGCAGCAAATAACATATATCCTAATTTTTTCATACGTTTATCGATTACAAGTTAAATCTAATTGTAAATGCATATGTAGCGACATACGGAGTCATGTTGATTTCCTGGAATGCCGTAGCAGTTGTACCCATTACAGACTCAGGATTGATTCCGTTAGGAAGACTGTTGTAGATATAGCATAAGTTGTGAGCATCGATAGAAAGACGTAAGTTAGTCAACTTAATTTTCTTAATCATTGCCTGCGGGAAGGTGTAACCGATTGACAAGTTACGGAGTGCGATGTATTTAATTTCTGCAATCCAGTCGTCGTTGATAACACCACGAGCCCATGAGTTCTTGTGATACTGGAAAGATGACATGTGTACCGGTTCAACATAACCTTTTGCATATGCATCTTTAAATGTCATACCGCTTACATCTACTTGAGAACCGTCAGGTAACGTAGATATACTTCCTTGTTGGAATACACCGTCAGGCAAGAAACCGTCCGTATAAACAGTACCGGCTCTATTCGCATATTTAGATTCGAATTGGATACCGCCTTCTTCAAGGTCACGACCCATCAAAGAACGTCTCAACAAACCGGAACTGGTACCGTATCTACTTGAAGAAGAAGCGATATAACCGCCCCAACGCATATCGATCAAGAAGTTAACATCGAAATTCTTAATCTTGAATGAGTTGTACATACTACCTTCGAATTTCGGCTGAATAGTACCTACTTTTTCAATATTACCGCTACGGATTAAGTTAGCTGCGTAAGAAGATTGAGTCCACAACAACAAGTCCATACCGTTTCTCGGGTCGTTAGGAACTGCTTCATTGTAGAATTTCTTAGTAGTAGCGTCAGACAAAATAACACCATATTCACCGCCTACATAAGCAACAGCACCTACACGGGTACCTTGGGTAATTTCACCGTTCAACAAGATGTAGTCACCTACGTCAGGGTGAAGTTCGATAACTTTGTTACGGTTACGAGTCCAAGTGAAGTTCAAATCCCATTGGAAGTTTTGTTTCTTAATCGGAGTAGTATTCAACGCGATTTCAAAACCTTGGTTCTGAATGTTACCACCATTTACCAACTGAGTATTTACACCTGATTCGGTCGGAGCCGGAATAGAAATGATCTGGTCTTTGGTATTTTCTTTATAGTAAGTAAAGTCAAGACCGATACGGTTTTTCAAGAAACGAACATCCAAACCAACTTCGAAAGAGTTTTTACGTTCAGGTTTCAAATCCGGAGAAATCAACTCACGATCACCGAATGTATTGATATAGAACAAGCCTGATGCCATCTGAATACCTTCAACATCATAAGCCGTATTGATACGGTACGGGTTGGTATCGTTACCTACCTGTGCCCAAGAAGCACGGAGCTTACCAAAGCTGAACCATGACGGCAAATTGAATGTCTGAGAGAAAATCCAAGATGCACTTACTGACGGATAGAAATAAGAGTCTTTACCTGTACCGTCTTGGTAAACCAATGCAGTCGACCAGTCATTACGTCCGGTAATATCCAAGAACACTTGTTCTCTCCAGCTCAAACTTGCCAAGAAGTATGCAGAATAGATATTCTTTGTATTATCGATATAAGCACTAACTGTAGGAATCTGCTGGCTATTAGCGATAAAGTATTGGCCCGGCACGATCAAACCGCCTTCAGTAGATTGGTTCATAACTGTACGTTCAGTATGGTACCATTCACCACCGAGAATCAAGTTTCCTGTGAAATCGCCCCAGGTTTTGTTCAAGTTCATAGTAGCTTTAGCTGTACGGCTGATTCTTTCGGTAAGACCGATTTTGTATTGACCACCGGCACCATTTGTCGTACCGAAGTTTTCATAACCAGTACCAAGCGCTTTGTATTCGTTCTTTTGAGAAACATAGTTCATGTTTACTTCACCGGTAAGAGTCATCCAATCCAACGGTTTGATAGTCAACTTAACGATCGGAGTAATCATTGTTTCTTTCTGAACGTTTTCACGGTTGTGAGTACCGAACCAAATGCTTGCGCCCGGGATTGTAGCATTCGCGTCACCCCAGCTGGAACTCGGAGCTCCACCGTGATCGGTAGTCCAATATTGACGTTCTTTCCATTTGTCCGTATCATATTCACGGCCCCAGCTACCATACCAGAACTGACGTCCGAAGTCACGAGGCGGGTTCTTTGCCGTAGACATATTGAAACTAATAGAAGCATCTACTGATACAGCATCGGAAATATTATAAGTACTCTTGAACAACAATGAGTTACGATTGAATTTGTTGCCCGGGAAAGTACCTTTTCTATAGTTATAAGAATCAGACAAATAGAAATTCATCTTTTCGTTACCACCTTGGATAGTAAGGTTGGTATTAGATGTCACACCCAAGTCATAAGCTTGTTTGTAGTTATTCGGCTGAGCCTCGTATGTAGTCCAGTTACCGTCATAACCGATAATAGGACGACCGTCGAAACGAGGACCGTATTGCTCACCACCACGGCTAACACGCAAAGTAGGATACAATTTCGGGTCGTTCGGGTTGTTCGGGTCTGTTTCATAACGGAACGCATTACGTTGATAACGTAAGTTCGTACCTTCCGGAGTATTAATTGCCGATGTACCACCCATTGAACCGTTACCGAATTCATTCTGGAAGTCCGGGCCTCTGTATACCCAGTCGATACCGGTTGTTTGAGAAACAGAAACACCGAAACCACGTCCTTGGCCGGATTTCGTAGTGATAACGACAGCACCGTTAATACCACGAGAACCGTAAAGTGCAGTTGCAGCAGCACCTTTCAACACTGACATAGTTGCAAAGTCATCGGCATTCAAGTTTTTCAAAATGTTACCGAAGTCTTCTGTATTATCTACGTCACCGGTAATCAATGCAGAAGTTTGATTTTCCAAAATCACACCGTCCACAACGAAGATAGGTTGGTTGCTACCTGACAATGTAGCCGCACCACGGATGTTAATTCTGGTACCACCGGCAACACCACCAGATGAACCGGAAATACTAACACCGGCTGCTCTACCTTGAAGTGCCGATACGGGGTTAACGGTATTAGCCGCTGCGATATCTTCCCCTTTCACTTCTGTCATCGCATAACCCAATGCTTTTTGTTCACGTTTGATACCCAACGCTGTTACCACAACTTCACCTACTTCCAAAGCATCTTCTTCCAAAGTAAGGTTGTATGTGGATTGGCCTGCTACAACAGGTACATACAACGTTTTGTACCCCAAATACATAACTTCCAGCTCTTCGCCTGGTTCTGCGTTCAGAGAAAACTCACCGTTTACCCCAGTAGTAGAACCGATGTTGGTCCCTTTAATAACCACTGTAGCACCTATGACGGGAGTTCCAGAAACATCAACAACTGTACCACTGACAGGTTGTCT
>DVIX01000078.1 GCA_018710935.1 Candidatus Avirikenella pullistercoris
CTCTATTGCAGAAAAATTCGGTAACAATAGATTTGAATAAATTTGTACAAAAAGAGAATGTATCTATATATTTTGATGATTTTGAACAAGTAATGTTGTTATTCCAAAAAGCATCAGAGTTAAGCCCGGAAGATCCTATTTTTATACATAATACAGGATGGTTGTATATTTTGAAAAATGATTTTATTCAAGGACGATTATATTTAGAAACGGCATTAGAAAAAAGTCCTAAAGATCCGATTCTTAATATTAGTTTGGGAATGTTAGAAGAGAAAGAAGGGCATGAAGAATATGCAAATCTCCTTTATGCTAAAGCAATAGCGTTGTCTCCATTTCTTATAGAAACTCCTTTCTTTAAGAATTTGTGTAATCGGATAAGTACAGAAGAGATATTAAATACTGCGGAAATAATATTGATAGATTCATTAAAAAAAGATAATTCATATGTTCTAAAATCTAAATTGGCAAAATTATATTGGTCTCATGGTAAGGAGCAAGAAGCTAAAAGGATATTAGAAGAAGTAACTGGTGAATATCCGAATATGAATAGAGCGTGGTTAATGTTAGGAAAGTTGAATGAAGAGATAAATGATAGTTTGGCATTAGTGTATTATAATAAATCTAAACTTTTGGACCCACAGGATGAACTTCCGTATTATTATCAGGCAAAATTCTTTTTCAGAAAAGGAGATATTACTCAAAGTAATAAATTATATAATATAGCATTATTAATGAATAAGTTGAATTATACGAATTATGTTATTCGGTCAAAACAAATTTATCATGCCCAAATTTGGGAAAATGAATATTTTCCTCAGCAATTATTATCATGGACTACAGTACGCTTATTACCTGTTGATAAAGAATTATTATAGGCGATTTTATTAATAAAAATTATAGAATCACACAATCGGCACATAAAAAGAATGGAAAATATAACGGAAATTTTAAACATATCCGCTTGTATTGTGATATGAACTTTGATAGGGTCATATAAAATAAGGCTGAAAAATTAATTTTTCAGCCTTATTTTATAACATGTATTGATTGCTAATATAAGGGAATTCCTTGATAAAAATTTAATATTTTGCATCGGAAAATATATTCATATTTAGATGTTATCATGGTTAATTCAGAATGGAGTAACTCATTTTTTGCATTACTGAAGTCGAATATGGTAGATTTACCAGACATTACTTTTTCTTTTTCATAATAAAATGCTATTAAGGCTGCTTCTCGCGCTTCCTCTGCAGCTATATAATTTTTACGGGCTATCTCAGCATTGTAATAAGCTTCATTAATTTCCTTATTTAATTGTTGTTTGGCATTTAATAGATTCAATTCTTGTGTTTGAATATCAATTTTTCTAGCAGCGATTTGATTTTTATAGGTTAAGCGATTAAAAATTGGAATTCGGATGTTTAATCCTGCGGTTTCATTTCCATTATGTCGCATTTGTTGTCCGAATAATAAATTCGAAGAACCACTTGAAAAAGAATGATAATAAGAGTTATTATATCCGGCGCTTAAAGAAATTGAGGGATACAGATAGGATTTATCGATTTTTAGTTGTTGTTCCATACTCTGCAGTTGAAGTTCTGCTACTCGGATAGCAGGGTGATTTTTTACGGCATAATTGTAAATATTTATAGGGGACAATGGATTAAAAGAGAGTGTGTCAATAGGAGGTTCTACATCAAATCCTTGAGGATTTTCTAGATTTAATGCTTGAGAAAGTTTCAGAAGAGCAAGGGCTAAATAATTACGGCTTTCTGTACGAGCTAAATCATCTTTTGCGCGAAGAGCTTTACTGGAATAATAATTGTTTTCTGTAGAACGGCCATTTTCAAACAATAATTTGTTTAAAAGGACTAAACTATCGCTATATTGTAATTGTTGTTCTGCTATTTTCACTTGTTCTTTGTAAGATAATACTTCCAAATAAAGAGCGGTGATAGAAAGAGAAAGATCTTCTTTAATTTTGGAGAGTTGTTCCATATCGGCAAGAAGATTTAACTCATCTCTTTTTATCGTATTTTTAATACGTAAACCAGAATAAACGGTAATATCTGTCGATATTCCTATGTTAGTAGCGCTTTTATTGTAATTTGTATATATTCCGGAGATAGAAGGGCTACGACCGAAATATAGATCTTCTCTTAGATTTGCATTCAGATTGGGGAGTCTGCTGAATTTCGAAGAAGAAACAGTTAATTCGCTCTTTTTTATATTTAATATGTTTTGTTGTACGTCTATATTATTTTTTATTGCATATTCGATACATTGGTTTAATGTCCATTTTTCTTGTGCTGGAGAAGAATAAGAAATTAAAGATATAATGACTAAGAGAATATGGGAAAAGCCTTTTTTCATAGGATAAATATATTATCTGGTTTGTAATTGTTGTCCTTGTAATTTTTCTGTTCCATCTAACCCTTCTAATATTTCTACTTTAACTCCGTCAGAGAGCCCGAGCTTTATTTCACGAGGAGAAAATGTTTGTGTCGTGCTGGTTGAATTATTATTTAAAACATTGACATATGTTTTATTATTGTGAAATATTACCGTGCTTTCAGGAATAGTTTTTATTCCTGTTTTATAGTCGGTAATGATAATTGCATTAGCACTATATCCTGCTCTTAAAAAAAGTGAATCGGGAACATTTATTGCTGCTTTAATTTCAAACATTACGATTCCATTTTCATCGGTTGCTTTGGGAGAAATATATTCAAGAGTGGCATTTAGTGTAATATTTTGTAGAGCTCCTACAATAATTTCTACCGGCATCCCTTCTTTTAATTTATTTATTTCGCTTTCGTCCATTTTGCCTGTAAAAATCATATCTGTTAAATCTGCAATAGTCGCTATGGTTGTTCCATCGTTGTAATTATTTGCTTGAATAACAGAATTTCCTACTTTTATAGGTATATTTAATACCATTCCGTCGATAGTTGACCGTATTTGAGTATTGCTTAATTCTGCTTCTTGACTGGAATATCCGTTTTGTACGATTTCTAAATTATTTTGAGCAGCAATTAATTCTTCGTTTGCATATTTCAATTCAGTGTCGCTTTGTTCTTTTTCTTCTGTAGTACTAGCTCCTGAAAGGTATAATGTGTTAATACGGTTATTTTCTCGTTGTATTTGATCGAAATTTATTTTTGCCTGATTAACTCGGCTTTTTGCAGAATTTAATGCAGACATATCTGGGATGACTTTGATTTTTGCAATAATATCTCCTTTCTTAACCATTTGTCCTGGATGACAATAAATATCAGAAATGATACCCGGAATTTGAGGTTTAATAAGCACTTCATTTCGAGGAGATATTTTTCCGGTTGCAATAGCAGTTTTTCGAATTGTATCGATTTTAATGCCGATTGTATCGTAAATAATTGTTTCAGGACGAGATTTTTCCCATAAAAAGATGAGTGTCCCGATGAAAATTCCAATAAAAATTAGTACTCCAATTATTTTTAATATTTTTTTCATTATTATAAATGTTTAGGTTATAGAGAATTGTTGATTATTCTTATTCTTCACGAATGGCGTCGATGGTATTTGCATGTATAGCTTTTAATGCGGGGGGCATACCTGCTAAAATACCGCAGAATGAAATAGATAGTATAATTTTTATAGCAGTTATAAACGGTATTTGTAGAGAAGCTTTTTCGAGTACAGGATCTCCGCTATTATGAAGGAGTAAGTCGATAAGGGTTAATATTCCTACGCCTGCTAAGAATCCCATGATACCGGCGATAATTGTCAGGAAAAAACTTTCTGTTAATATTTGGCTTAATATAGAAAAAGGGGAGGCCCCGAGGGCTTTGCGGATACCTATTTCTTGAGTACGTTCTTTTACGACAACTAATAGGATGTTGCTGATCCCGATCAAACCAGCGAAAAGCGTCCCTATGCCTACCAGCCAAGAAAGAAATTTTATGCCGGAATAAAGATTTAGAATGGAATCTATCGCCGTTTTTAAATTAAAAATTTTAAGCGCTTTTGTGTCATTGGGGGCGATATTGTGGCGAGAAAAAAGAATAGGTCTAATTTGTGTTTCTATTTGGGTAATATTAGTCGAGTTATTGACATTAACGACTAATTGATTGTATTGCTCTCCCATGTTATAACATTCCTGTAGAGTGGAAGAAGGCATGACAATATAATTATCTGTATTGGTTAAATTAAAGTTGGAGGATGTTGCATATACTCCGATTACGGAATATATGGTTCCTCCTAAATCGATATTTTTACCTATTGGATTTTGTTTTTTGGAAAACAATTCTCTATAAGCGCGTTCTCCTAATATACAAACCTTTCTTTTTGATATTATATCGGTTTGATTAATAGTACGTCCATATAATAATTTGTATTGTTCTATTTTTTGTTGTTCGGGTGTAAATCCCATTATATAATAATTTCCACTTTTATCGTTATAAGAAGCTGTAGTTATTCGGGCGGTAACGATACCGGTGATATGTTGGATTTTGGGGATATTCTTCTTTAAAATTTCTATATCATCTTTTGTAAACAGCCATGTTCTGTCTGGATTGAAACCTTTGTAAGGCATTGTTATCTTTTGCGGATAAAAGATGGCGGAATTGACGGTTCTGTAAGTATTTTCCCATATAATTCGTTGCATACCATTACTGATTCCGGACATAATAATTAGTATAATTATTCCGCCGAAGATTCCCATTGTCGTAAAGAAACTACGCCAACGGTTACGGGTAATGGTTTGCCATATTTCTTGCCAACGGTCGATATCGAACATATTGTATCTATTTATATCTTATTGCATCTATTGTTTTAAGATTAACAGCTTTCTTTGCGGGGATATAACCAGCAATTACTCCGGAAAGAATTAATATAATAGTAGCACTTATTGTAATAGATATATTAAGTGTCGGGTTTTTAAAAAAAGTCAGGATATTAGGGTTTGCTTCCGTATTTATTATGATTTGATTATTGATAAATTCCGTAACAGCAATCCCTGCTACCATTCCGATATATCCGAAAAAGGTCGTAATTATAATAGATTCCGAAATAATCATTTTTATAAGAGAAATAGGCCGGGCCCCTAATGATTTGCGGATTCCGAATTCATTAGTGCGTTCTCGTACACTTATTATCATAATATTACTGACCCCGATAATTCCGATTAATAAAATACTTAATCCAATGAGCCAAACGAAAATGGTTATGATTTTGAATAATGTTTTTGTTGATAAAAAGTTCTCTATTCCATTCAATATCCAAAGGGCATTTTCATCTTTGGGGCTGAAGTTATGTTGCAAGGATAATAATTTGTGTATATCTTTAATGAATAAGTCGCTTTCTTTTAAAGAATGAATATGATTTGCTGTAAAATCTATTGAATTAAGAATAGTAGTTCCACCTTGTAAATCCGCAATGGTTGAAAGAGGCAAATAGACTAAATTGTTTTCATTTTCGATTTCAGGTTCGACAATGCCTATGATTTTATAAGCTATTTGATTGATGTTTACGTATGTTCCGATGAGATTTTCTTTATTTGCAATAGTTTGTGCTGTACTTTTCGTTAAAACGACGACTTTTCTATATTGTTTGAGGTCCAAAGTATTGATGAACCTCCCTTCATTAATTCTAAGTTTATTATTTTTAAAAAAAGCGGGCATGACTCCATTTACCAGAATCGGAGTCATATTGTTGTCATAAATAAGTTGTCCTTGAAAGGCGGTACTTCCTGACAAGTTATCTATATCAGGAAAGACCGATGCTAATAATTGTAAGTCTTTTGTATCGAACGATACTTTGCGAGGTGCGTTATATCCTTTATATGGCAAGGAGGTATATCTGGGAATGATCGTAATATGATTATTCGTAATCATAGATTCGCTTATCCCATTTTTATATCCATTAGCCATTCCGGATAAAATTACCAGCATAAAAATACCCCATGCTACGGAGAATCCGGATAGTATGGTGCGTAATTTATTCCTACAGAAAGATTGATATATTTCTTTTAAAAGTTCTTGCATTTATTATTCGATAATTCCATCTTTGATGTGGATAATTCTATCGGTTTGTTGGGCAATTGGAAATTCATGGGTTACCATTACGATAGTTATCCCTTGTTTATTTACTTCTCTGAGTATTTGCAATACTTCGTTACTTGTTTTGCTGTCTAAAGCACCTGTAGGTTCATCTGCTAATACAATTTTAGGATGTGTAATGAGAGCACGGGCGATGGCTATTCTCTGTTTCTGTCCTCCGGATAATTCGTTTGGCATGTATTCTGCCCATTCTTTAAGTCCGAATAATTCTAAATATTCCATTGCTAATTTATTCCGTTCTTTATGGGGAATACCTCGGTAATATAAAGGCAAAGCAATATTCTCCATCGCATTTTTATAATCGATAAGGTTGAATGACTGAAAAATAAAACCAATCATTTTATTACGATATTCTGCTGCTTTTTTTTCAGATAAGTTTTTAATCAGTGTTTTATTTAAGTAATATTCTCCTTCATCATAATTATCCAATATCCCTAAAATATTCAATAATGTGGATTTTCCAGAGCCTGAAGCTCCCATGATAGAAACCATTTCTCCTTCTGCAATTGTAAGATTTATACCTTTTAATACATGAAGAAAAGTTCCATTGTGATATGTTTTATGAATATTTTGAACGTGAATCATAAACAAGCGAGAAAGTATGGGTTAAAAAACAATGAAATATAAAAGGTATAAAAAATAAAAATTAACAAATAAATGAAAGTTAGAAATAACTTTTTGTGTTTTATTACTTGAATAGGATTCTTTATTGAATGAAAATATTTTAAGATATAACCTTATTTTTTCTTTTTGCCGGTATTTGGAGAGACGACTTTTAGCGGTTTGTAGATTCTGAAAGGGATTCCTTTCCGGTCCACGCCGTCTAAATCTACAATGAAGAATCCGGCTTCTTCCGGCATAGTCAAGTCGAACGATTCAATGATACGAACATTGGCCGGGTCAGTTTTATATTTAGCTAAAGCTGCGTTTAGTGCTTGTATTTGTTTGGTTTGTTGGTAGCCTTTTGTCTCTATATTGATGACACCACGGAATCCCTGCATACCTAAGCTTGCAGCCCGAGGGCCTGTAAGCCGTTCGATTTTTTCTATTTGTGAAACATCTAAAGATTGTAAGCCGAAGCTCGGTTCTACATAAATACCGTCAATCATCATTGATACAGTGGCATTCATTCCGGAAATCCCTCCGTTCGATAAAGTAGAAGGCCCTCTGTCGGACAGGATAACATATCTGTCGAATTGATTTCCGTATGTTTCCATTAAATCGGGAGAATTCCACAAATCAATAATTTTTACATTGGCAAGACGTTCGACCAATGAAATTAGACTTCCTGTATATTGTTGCAATTCTTCTCCTTGTATTACATTTGAATTGTAGAATTCTTCTGTTTCAACCTGTTTCTCTCTCCGTTCCCCTTTTACATTGATTTGATCCAATGTGTACATCATTTCTCCTGTTGTGTTACTCAATAAGAATGATGCATAATCATCTATTCCTGCACTTCCGCTGTTTGTTTCCTGCCCTTTATTCTTTTTTGCTTTTGCGTTAGCACGGGAAGATGCGATTAGAGTACTGTCGGCAACATCTTCTTCCATGGAACCGCTGATTCGATGGGCTATCATTGCGATATCGTTATAATAACTTAATTTGGAAACAGCTTCGCTGATATCTTCCAATTGAATATGGATGTTTTCTCCGGGAGCATAACTGATTTTATCGGGAAAAAAGAATGCTTCTCTTTCATATTCTTTGCTGATAACTCCGAATATCCTTTCAGAAACGATTCTGCCCCATGCATCCAATAATGAAAATACAATGACACCTGGAGGAGCTTCAGATATATCTAAGGTTCCTTCTCTGTTGTCATCGGTTATATCTAATGTGATGTTCCTTCCTTCAAAATCGACATAAATAGAATAACCGTCTAATTTCTTGTCTCCGGAGTAGAGAATCCGATATTTTAAAACATTATTTCTATTAGATAGTTCAATAGTAGGTTTGTCGGAAACTTTAGGAAAAGCTACTGTTTCAGTCTCTTTATTGATTGTGATAACGGCTTGGTAGCTACTTTCTTTTTCCGGTTGAAATGCAATTAGCCCGATACCGTTGTCTTCGGTTTTAAAGAAAGAAACGGTATCTCCTTTTTCGTTAATAACCACTCCTTCTGCAAGGGTCCCTTTTCCTCTGTTGTTATATATTTTAACTGCAGTTTTCTGAACTGTTCCATAAACAAGGTTCCCCCCTTCCGGGAAGAATTCGATATTATATCGGCCGATTGTTTCTATTCCAAAAGTCAGTTGCGTTAAAGATAGAAATAGAACAATTAATAATAGTTGTATAATGGATCGCATAATTTTAAGATTTAAATGAAAAAATAGAAAAAATTTAATTTTTCTTTTAAGATACATTGAATTTTATAAAAAATCAAATATTTGATTATAAATAATATGTATTATATTAAAAAAAAATGAAAATAATAAATATGGTTTATTGTGTGTTATTTTATGGTTTTATAAATAGTGTTATAAGATGTATTAGTATTGTTAATTGTTTTTTTGATAATTGTTTAAAATTGAGCAGTTTGAGTTGTTTTGTTGAAAAGATTATAAAAAGGGTACAGGAGCAATCTCTTTTCACCCAGTCTTGCGGAACCATCGAACAAGAAATTGTCCCATACCCAAATAATCCCTTGTTAATAAACAAGAGACATCTAGGATAGACAAGTCCTTACAGTTCGAAAAATGTTATCTGTTTGATAACCGCAAGTTGGGGAAAGTAAAAACTTTTTATCCTTAATATATAAGAACGTCTATAAACAGTTACGTTTTTTCAAAAGTAATCATTTTATCGCTTTTTTATAAAATTTGTGTAATAAAATTTCTATTGAACGAATAAGGTGAAGATTATTGATAAATCTTCACCTTATTATGCTTTTATTTGTTTGTTGTGTATTCTTGTATTGATTTCTTGTAAAAATTATTTCTTTTTTCCAGTATTAGGAGAGATGATTTTTACAGCTTTATAAATTTTAAAGGGGATTCCTTTTCTATCTACACCGTCTAAATCGACGATGAAGAATCCGTTTTCTTCCGGTAATGTTAAGTCGAATGATTCAATAATCCGGACATTTGTAGGATCTGTTTTGTATTTTGCTAAAGCAGCATTTATAGCTTGTATTTGTTTGGTTTGTTGGTAGCCTTTAGTTTCGATATTGATGACTCCACGGAATCCCTGCATGCCTAAGCTCGCAGTCCGAGGACCAGTAAGCCGTTCGATTTTTTCTATTTGAGAAACATCCAAAGATTGTAGTCCGAATGTCGGGCTTACATAAATTCCGTCTATCATCATTGACATTGTTGCATCTAAGCCTAAATTACTTCCTTGTATCGTGGCAGGACCTCGTTTAGATAAAATAACATATCGGTCAAAAGGATTTCCTAATGAGTTGGCTAAATCTGGTGCATCCCATAAATCAATAATTTTTACGTTTGTTAAACGTTCAATTAAAGGAATTAAATCTCCTCCGGCATATTCTTGTAATTTTTCTCCTTGAATAACATTTGTATCGTAAAATTCTTCTGTCGATAGTTGTCTGTCTCTTTGTTCACCTATTACATTAATCTGTTCGAGTGTATATATTTTTTCTCCGGCAGCATTTTTTAAAAGGAATGAAGAGTAATCATCGATTTTATTACTATTATTATTTTCTTTTTCTATCTTTCGGTTGTTTTTAGTATTTGCACGGGCGGAGGCGATTAAAACACTGTCGGCGACATCTTCGGCAGAGCCGCTGATGCGATGAGCTATCATCGCTATATCGTTGTAATAACTCAGCTTCGATAAGGCTTCACTGATGTCTTCTAATTGTATGTGTATGTTTTCTCCGGGCTGGTAGCTTATTTTGTCCGGGAAAATAAATGCTTCCCGTTCATATTCCCTGCTGATGACACCGAAAATTCTTTCTGAAACGATACGCCCCCATACATCTAACAAAGAGAAAATCATTACTCCTGGCGGCGCTTCGGAAATATCCAGCGTACCTTCCCTGTTCTCGTCCGTTATATCCAAAGTAATATTTCGCCCTTCGAAATCGATGTATAAAGAATAGTTGTCTAACTTTTTTTTTCCGGAATAAAGAATTCTGTATTTTAAAATATTGTCTTTATTGGATAATTCGATAGTGGGTTTGTCGGAAACTTTAGGAAAGGCAACTGTTCCGGTTTCTTTGTTGATAGAGATAACGGCTTTATAGTTGTTTTCTTTTTCCGGTTGGAATGCGATTAACCCGATACCGTTGTCTTCGGTTTTGAAGAATGAAACGGTATCTCCTTTTTCGTTGATAATTACGCCTTCGGCAAGGATTCCTCTCCCTCTGTTGTTATATACTTTGACTGCAGTTTTCTGCACTTCACCGTAAATCAGGTTTCCTCCTTCCGGAAAAAATTCGACATTGTATTTCCCTACGGTTTCTATTCCGCATACGTTCTGTGATAGGAATATCAGAAAGATTGCTAAAAAAGATATAATCGGACGCATAACTGAAAAATTTGAAGGTGAAACAAAAAAAATGACAAGCAATTCACTCATAAACACGCCCCTCAATGAAAATTAATGTTTTAATTTTCTACTATGCTTTCCTAAAGATAGGTTATATTTTTTATGATACCAATTTTTTGGACTAAAAAATGCAATAAAAAGATTTATTAGTATTATAAAAAGAGAATGTATATAACATATTTGTTTTATTTAATAATATAATGTTGCAATAGGTACGTAAATGTAAATAAAATAACAGTTGGCGGAATAATATGTTTTATATTCCGCCAACTGTTATCGATTAGATATCTCGAGAAACGGTATTGTATTAATCTCGTCTTTTAGGTCGGATAATGGCTGCAATCCATAACAGAACGATAGCTCCTATTATAGAAGTAATCAGGCTACCGAATGTACCGACAGGAATAAGTCCGAAAAGACTGAATAACCATCCTCCCAATAATCCTCCTAAAATTCCGACAAGAAGATTAATGATTAGGCCGGAGCCGCTGCCTTTTATAATCAGGTTGGCTATGTACCCGGTTACCAAACCGATAAGTAAATACCATAAAAAATACATAATATTTGATTTAAATGAATATATTAGGATAAAAATTTATCCGTTTTATAGTTGAAGTGCAAATTTGCAGCCAATCTGTCCGAAAAAGGAAAGAGGGATTGTAGAAAAGAAATTTTTATACGATTAATATAGAAATAAATGCTTGAGAATGTGTGTAATGAAAGAGAATGCCGTGTGAGGAAGATATGTAACAAGTGCTATATGTGAGAGGATTGTTATCTTTGTGAGGATATCGATGTTGGGAAGAGGTAGAAATATCGGATAGAATTTTTAAAATGGAAAATTTTACGGCGATAGATTTTGAAACGGCTAACGGAAAGCGGACGAGTGTATGCAGTGTAGGGCTTGTTGCGGTGAGGGAAGGGAAAATAACGGATCGTATTTATCGGTTGATTCGTCCTCGTCCTAATTTTTATAGTTATTGGACGACACAGATACACGGCCTTACTTATGAGGATACGATGGAAGCTCCCGATTTTCCGGAAGTGTGGAGGGAGGTGTCCCCTCTGATTGAAAATTATCCGTTGGTCGCACATAACAGCGTTTTTGACGAGGGATGCCTGAAAGCGGTATATGAGCTTTACGGTATGAAATACCCTGAATATCTTTTTTATTGTACTTACCGGGCATCGAGAAAAAGAATACCGGGACTTGTAAATTATCAATTGCATACGGTTTCTTCTTATTGTGGTTATGATTTGCACAATCATCATCATGCTTTGGCTGATGCGGAGGCGTGTGCACGGATAGCGCTTCAATTATTTAAATAGGAAAATGCAGGAATTAAACCGAAGAATATAAGAATATAAAGTAAAAAGGAAAGAAACATGTGTTTCTTTCCTTTTTATAATGCCGGTAAATTATTTTTTACTTTTCCCCTGATTGGCAACAGCATCCATTAATTTTTTGATTTCTTCCGGATCTCCGAGGAAATAATCTTTTATCAGGTTCAGGTTCTCGTCGAATTCGAAGACATAAGGAACTGCGGTCGGTAAGTTCAGGCTGACGATATCGTTGTCGGATATGTTTTTCAGGTATTTGATAATCCCTCGTAAGCTGTTCCCGTGGGCTGTAACCAATATCTGATTGCAGTTCTTGAGGGAAGGGAAAATATCTTCTTTCCAATAGGGAAGAATTCTTTCTACCGTATCTTTAAGTGCTTCTGTCCTGGGAAGTTCGTTCTGCGGTACATTTTTGTAACGGATATCGAATTTCGGATTGCGGGGATCGTTCTCTGAAAGGGGTAGAGGAGCTATGTCATAGCTCCGGCGCCATATCAATACCTGATCATCGCCGTATTTTTCGGCTGTTTCGCTCTTGTTAAGGCCTTGTAACGCTCCGTAATGTTTTTCATTGAGCCGCCAGCTTTTTTCAACGGGTATCCAGTCCTGATTTAATTTATCGAGTACGCAGTTCAATGTTTTAACGGCGCGTTTTAAATAAGAGGTGTAAGCTTTGTCGAAAATGAAACCTTCCTTTTTCAGTAGTTCTCCTGCTTTGCAGGCTTCGGCTATGCCTTGTTCGGTAAGATCGACATCTGTCCATCCGGTAAATCTGTTTTCTCGATTCCATGTGCTTTGCCCGTGGCGCAGCAATACTATCTTTTTCATATCGGTCTGTTTATAATTTTTATGGTTTTATCATTTATTTGTCATATTTTACCTCGTTTTCCAAAAGTTTGCCTTCGGAAAAGTTTTGGATATTTTGTAAAGTCGTTTCAGCAATATTATGGAGTGCTTCGGCTGTGAAAAATCCCTGATGCGATGTTACGATTACATTGTTGAAAGAGAGCAATCTGGCAAGAATATCGTCGTCGATGATTTTATCGGAAATATCTTCATAGAAATATTCGGCTTCTTCTTCATATACATCCAATCCTGCCGCTCCTATTTTTTTGTTTTTCAGTCCATTGATGAGGGCGTGAGTGTCTATTAGCTGGCCTCTTCCGGTATTGATAAGCATTACGTTATCTTTCATTTTGTCGATAGCATCGTCATCGATCATGTGATATGAAGTATCGGTAAGCGGACAATGTAATGAGATAATATCGCTGTTCCGGTATAAATCGTCTAAAGAGACATAAGTTATGTGTTCCTGATTGGCGTATTTGAGGTCGGGATAAGGATCATAAGCTAAAATCTTCATTCCGAATCCTTTTAAAATATTGATTAATTTCCGGGCTATTTTCCCTGTCCCGATGATACCTGCCGTTTTGCCGTACATGTCGAATCCTAAAAGTCCATGCAGGGAAAAGTTGCCGTCGCGTGTCCGCCAGTATGCGCGGTGTATCTTTCGATTGAGCGTCAGCATTAAGGCTGTGGCATATTCGGCTACTGCATACGGAGAATATGCAGGAACCCGTACGACGGTAATTCCGTATTGTCGGGCTGCTTTTAAATCGACGTTATTGAATCCTGCACAACGTAATGCCAGCAGTTTGACACCGTTCTTTGCCATTATTTCGATAGCGTCGGCATTGGCATCGTCGTTGACGAATATACACACCGTTTCGGTTCCATGCGTCAGAATGGCGTTTTCGGTATTTAAATGGCTTTTGTGATAATGTATATCGAATTTATAACGGGCGTTGGCCGTTTCGAAGGATTCTTTGTCATATGGTTTTGTTCCGAAAAAGGCTATTTTCATTTTATGTTCGTTTAATAATTATTCTTTTTTACATGCAAAAACCGGACAAATAGAATATCCGGTTTCTGGCATGTCATTTTGTCTTTCATAGACTTTATGCTAATGTAATGGAGGTGTCCAGATATACGTCTTGTATGGTGTTGAGCAGTTCCACACCTTCTGTCATCGGTTTTTGGAATGCTTTTCGCCCGCTGATAAGCCCCATACCGCCGGCACGTTTATTCACGACGGCGGTGATTACGGCATCTCTCAGGTCGGATGCGCCTTTGGATTCTCCGCCCGAGTTGATTAATCCGACACGTCCCATATATCCGTTCGCCACTTGGTATCGGCATAAATCAATGGGATGGCCGGTAGTTAGTTCGGTGTACATCCTTTCATCTTTTTTGCCGAAGTTCAGGGCTTTGAATCCGCCGTTGTTGACCGGTAATTTTTGTTTGACGATATCGGCTTGTATGGTAACGCCTATATGGTTGGCCTGTCCGGTAAGGTCGGCGGAAGCGTGGTAGTCCACACCATCGGTTTTAAAACTATTGTTGCGTAAATAGCACCATAAAACCGTTGCCATACCTAATTCGTGGGCATATTCGAAAGCTTCCGACACTTCGATAATCTGGCGGCGGCTCCCTTCCGAACCGAAATAAATCGTGGCTCCTATTGCAGCGGCTCCCATATTCCATGCCTCCTTGATTGTTCCGAACATGATCTGGTTGTATGAATTCGGATAGGTCAGTAGTTCATTGTGGTTGATTTTTACCAAAAATGGAATTTTGTGTGCGTACTTACGGGCTACTGCGCCCAATACGCCGAATGTGGACGCAACAGCGTTGCATCCTCCTTCAATAGCTAATCTGACAATATTTTCCGGATCGAAATAAAGCGGATTCGGAGCGAAAGATGCTCCGGCCGTATGCTCGATGCCCTGATCGACAGGGAGGATGGAAAGATATCCGGTTCCGGCCAGACGGCCGTGATTCAGCATCCTTTGCAGGTTGTTCAGGGTAGGGATATTCCGGTCGGAAACATTCCATACCTCGTCTATGATATTGGGAGAAGGAGCATGTATCAGCGATTTATCTATCGTTGTGCAGGTGTGCCCTAAATAATATTCTTCCTGGTCGCCTAACAGGTTTGTGATTTTTGTTGTAGCCATAATAGTATGTTTTAAGTAAAAACGGATGAATTGGTGGATTTCATTGGATATAATCTTCTTCAAGAATTGCACCAATTTGTTCTCTATATTCTTCAAATCTAATGAAAACAAATTGTATAGCAAGCAAGTAAATTGTTTGAATATTAAATAATTACATCCTTTTTTGCGCCGTTTTAACAGGTTCTTGCCGGGATGTGGACCTTCAAAAATTTTAAAAATAGTTAATTACTTTTAGTGTGTATGATATAAGCTGTGGAACGGATTTCAGGGAAAATCGCAAAAAACGGTATTGTCCCGGATAATGAGAAAACTATCTTTTAAAATTAGAAAATATGAGAAAGATTATTGTTTTTATTTTATGCTTTGTTGCAATTCGGGGAGCGGATGCGCAGGAGAAAGACACTTCTTATTGGCAAGGTGCAGGATCGGGAAGTGTTAACTTTTCTCAGGTAAGTTTGAGTAATTGGTCGGCCGGAGGCGATGGTTCATTGGCTTTTAATCTGATGTTCGATTATAAATTGGATTATAAGAAAGAGAAACATCTCTGGCAGAATTACTTGGAGCTTGCTTATGGCATGAGTAAAACAGTTAAAGAGGAAAGTAAAAAGACGAATGATAAAATTTATTTTTCTTCTTTATACGGTTATTTGATTGCTAAGAATTTTTATATCAGTGGGCAGTTTGTCTATAATACTCAGTTTGCCAACGGGTATGATTATTCGGTCGAGCCTAAAATGTTTATTTCTCAATTCATGTCGCCCGGATATTTGACGGTCGGAGCCGGTTTTACGTGGGTCCCGAAGAAATGGATTACCGTAACGTTTTCTCCGATTGCCTGGCAGGGAACGTTTGTCAGGAATACCCGGCTTTTGGACGAAGACTTGTTCAGGGTTAAGTCTGGAAAACATTGTTTGTCAGGAGTCGGCGGAAATTTTAAATTGGAAGTTACCTATGAATTTCTCCCGAATATGACGGTTTATTCCCGGTTAGGTCTTTTTTCCGATTATTTGCATAAACCGCAGAATATAGATGTGAAATGGGATACTCAGCTTACGATGAAAATCAATAAATGGTTTGCGGCGAATTTGAATCTCAATATGATTTATGACGATGATGTGATGATTCTTCAAAAAGACGGGCATAAAGGGCCTCGCCTGCAGGTTAAGGAGGTGCTCGGCGTCGGTTTTCGGGCTACTTTTTAAGGAACGAAATATTTTGAAAAGTCGGCGTAAAAATATAAATTTGGTTCTGTAAAAAACAGATGAATGGAACCATTATTTATTCCTGTAAAGACAGGTGAAGATATCGCTGCGTTGGCAGCTATTGCGAATGAGGTGTGGCACCAGCATTTCGCGTCTATTTTATCTCCGGAACAGATCGATTACATGGTGGAACGTTTCCAGTCGGTGCCTGCCGTTACCGGACAGTTGGCTAATGAAGGGTATGAATACTATTTTATTCGGGTAGGGGAAAAGAATATCGGTTATGCCGGAATAAAACCGGAAGCGGGCAAACTTTTTCTGAGTAAGCTTTATATCCTTTATCCGTATCGGGGTAACGGTTATGCAAGCCGGGCTTTCGAGTTTATGGAAGGTATCTGCCGGGAAAGAAGATTACGGTCGATATGGCTCACGGTTAATCGGTACAATACCGATACGATAGCGGTCTATCAGAAAAAAGGATTTAAAACAATCCGAACTCAGGTTGCCGATATCGGAAACGGTTTTGTTATGGACGATTATATTATGGAGAAAACGGTTGAACCGTTGAAAGATTAAGATATCGTAATTCCGAGAAGAATATGTCGGAATCGATTCGATAAAATAATAAGAGAGGCCGGAGCGATATTGTTCCGGCCTCTCTTGATTATTGTCCGATGTTTTGTCGTCCGGTGATTCTGAAATATCGGGATAGTCTGGTACGATATTCGGAGCAGGCATCGGTATATTGGTCTTTGCTTTGTTGGAACAGCGTTTGGGCATCGAGTAGATCGCTTAACGATACAGTCCCGGCGTGGAAATAATTTTCGTTTAGCCGCAGATTTTCGGTTGCGGAAGCAATGGATTTTTGAGAGAGTAGTATTTGTTCGTACGCCTCTTGTAGTTCATGCCAGCATTGTTGTACTTCTATTTGCATCATTTCGATAGATTGCAGTCTGTCGTTTTCCGCTTGTTGCAGTTTCAGTTTGTCGCGTTTTACGGCATGCGAGCCTCCCCACCAGGAAGATATGGGAACGCTTACCGTAGCGAATACCATACCGAAATCATTGTCTCTGCCGGTGAAATCGTGGTACAGATAACCGGCTCCTACTCCTACTGAAGGAAGGTTTTTACCTAAGGTCATCCTTTTTTGCAATTTGGTCGCTTCCACGTTTTTGTTCAATAATTGGTATTCTGTCCTGCGGATTACAGCTTCTTCCGGGCTTATGAAATAAAGGGCGGGAGATTCCGGTTCCTGGAAACCGTCGCAAGATATATCGAAATTGTTGTCCTGAATGCCTGTGTATTGTTTCAGCAGCAGTTTATTTATCCGCATTCCGTTTTCTATTTTTAACCGGTTGCTTTGCACTTCTTGCTGTTGCAGTTCGACTCGTAACAGGTCGTTGCGGGTCGAAATACCGGCTTTGACGGCTATTTCGACATCATTGCGAATGTTATCCAGCTGTTTTTCTATGGTGGCGATGGTGTTCAGTTTTTCTTGCAGTGCAATCAGTTGCCAGAAATATTGTTCGGTCGTTTCGAGTATTTCGTCCTCGGAAAGTTTCAGTTGGAATCGGCTTACTTCTTCACCTATTGCGGATAGTTTATTGCCGTTGAATATCTGGCCTCCGGCGAAAATCGGTTGTACGGCTGTTATTCCGGCCGCCTTTCCGTGTTTGAGCATGGCAAGCGAGAACGGCATTTCCATTCCCATTACCGGAATGGGAATAGCCATATCGGCCTGTATCGTATTGTGGTTGGCATTAAAAATAGTCCCTGCAGCACTGATGCTTGGGAAATAGTTGGTAAATGCCTCCCTGCGGGTTTGTAATGCTATTTCGGTTTCTATCCTGCTGCTTTGTATTTGCCGGTTGTGTTCCAGTGCCATTCGTTTACAGTCGTCCAAAGAGTAAGTTTGGGACAGAGCCGGTATGGTACAGGCGGATAATAGGATAGTGAAAAAAAGATTAGTTCTCATACGATAATTTTTTATCCTTGACATTTCCGAAAATTTTCCAATAAACTACGGGTAATATGGTAACAACGAGAATCATGGACAGAACGGTTCCGAAACAGATAACGATTCCCATAGGGGTCCAGAGCGAACTGTTGCTCAATATCATGGGAATTACGCCTACGGCTGTGGTAGCGGATGTCAGGAAGATCGGCAACATACGCCGTTTCCCTGCGTCGTAAGCGGCTTCCCGTGCGTTGATGTGTTTCTTTATCCGCAGGTCTTCTGCATGTTGGAACATGATAATAGCGTTACGTACGATGATTCCCATTAAACTGATTAATCCCAATATACAGGTCAATCCGAACTCTGTTCCGGTCATCCATAATCCCAAAGCGGCGCCTAACAGACATAAAGAAATGGAAAGTAAGGCAACTAAGGAAACGCTCACTTTTTTAAAGTTTAACAGTAAGAAAAGGAAAATAATGAATGCGGCGGCGGAAACTCCCGTAACGATAGGTTCCACTATTTCCGCATCGCTCTCGACGGTTCCTCCGTATTCTGTTTCTATACCTTCGGGGAGATTCGGCAGAATACGGTCGTTCATAATTTTCTCTATTTTGGCAAAAGCTACGCCTTCGTTATATCCTTTCCGGACATCGGCCATTACACTGATGGTGCGTACTCCGTTCCGGCGGACAATTTGGCCTTCGTTCCATACCGGTTTTACGGAAGCTACCTGCCGTAAAGGTACCGATACTCCGGGAACAATCGTAGACAAGTAATGGTCGCCGATTTTTTCGGGAGAAAGATCTTCTTGCGTTTCGTCGGCTTTTAACACGACGGATAATGGGTAATCGCCTTCCCATAAGGTCCCGGCCGGGAATCCGCTGTAAATGGCTGCCAGCTCTGTTTCAGCCCCTGCACGGGTAATTCCTAAACGGGAGGCTTCTATGGGGTTGAGGCGTATCTCCACACCGGGCAGAGGTTCTTCGTAATTGGTATGTACCCATACGATATCTTCGATATTGCGCATTTCTGCCATAAGTGAATCTGCAGAGCGTTTCAGGTCGGCAATGTTATCGCCTCGGAACCGGACCTCTATCGGGGTAGCGACATTCTGATAATCCAGTTGTTTGAACTTTACATAGGCATCCGGAAAGTAATCCGCATAATAATTGGTATATTGGTTCAGCAACTCTTTGGTCGCTTCTGCCGATTGTGTGTTTACAATGAATTGTGCATAATGTTTGGGCGGCATGTTAGGGGCATAAGTCGTCTGAAAACGAGGGGAGGCCGTTCCGATAAAAGAGGTGACGGATTTTACTCTTTCGTCAGCCGTCAATATGTTGTAAATGCTGTCTGCCACCTCCTCTGTACGTTCTAAGGCTGTTCCTTGGGGTAAAAATATCTCTACGGCAAATTGGTCGCGGTCGGCGAACGGCATCATCCGTACTTTCAGTCCCATCAATATCCAGATTGCTGCTGCAACGGTTAGAACACCCCCTAACATGGTTAGTTTCGGAAATCGGAAAGTCCAGTCTAAAGCGTGTCCGTACCAGCGTTGTACTACATCCAACATATTGGTTTTGGGTTTCCCGTTGACTAATTTACGGGTTTTGAGCCCTGTCTTTATCAATACGTATTCGAGAAAAGGGATAAAAACCATCGCTAGTATCAGCGACATCATTAATGAGATGGTCAGTGTCCACGGGAAATCTTGCAGAAAGTCGAGGAACTGCCCGGTCATAGTAATTAATAGAGGGAAGAAAATGGAACAGATACAAAGCGTTGCCAGAAAAATGGATGCGAAATAGTTTTTAGCACTGGCAATGGCTGCATGCCAGCGGGACATGCCCCGGTCGAGGTTTTCGAGATAGGCATCTACAACAATAATGGAGTTATCCACAATCATTCCCAATACGACGATAAGGGCTGCCAGGGTAACGGTATTCAGAGGAATTCCCGTTACGTACATAATTCCTATGGATATGAAAATACTGATTGGAATGGACGTTGCTGCAACAATGGCGGAACGGAACGGGAAAAGTACCATCATTACCAGTATAACGACGAGAATGGAAACGAAAAGGTCACGGACAAAGGAACTTACCGAATCGTTTACTACTTTCGGCTGGTCGGCGATACGTTCGATGGAAACGCCGTCGGGAAGCCCTTTTTGGAATTCCTGCAACACCTCCTCTACCTCTTTGCCGTATTCTACGATATTATTCCCTTCACGCATCTCCATCGACAGGATAATGGCTTTATGTCCGTTGTTGGTGATATAACTGTCCGGGGTATCGTATTCCCTGACGATACGGGCAACGTCTTTTAACCGGATGATATTTCCTTCCGTATCGCTGTATATGATTTGTTCGGCTATCTCTTGTTCGGAGTTATAAACGTCGGAGAAGTAGATAGGAAGTTCTCGGTTTCCGGTTTCTATGGAGCCTCCTGTCGTTATGAAGCTTTGAGCGAATAGGTTGGCCAACAGAGCTTTGTCGTTTAATCCGTATGCGGCTAATTTATCTTTGTCGAGATATACGGTAATCTGTTCTTTTTGAAGGCCGTATCTTCGCAGATTGGATACGGATTCGATGCGGCGTAAACGGCCTTCCAGGTCATCCAAATAGTTTTCCAGTTCCCGGTAAGTCTTTTCTTCCGATTGCAGTGAAATCAGCAAGGCCGATGTATCTCCGAAGTCGTCGTTCGCAATCAGGGCGAGCACTCCGGAAGGGAGGCTCATTTTCAGGGTGGTGAGGCCATGTTTGATTTTCGACCATACTTCGTCTTTGTTATGAACGTCGTCGTTTAATTCTACCATAACATATA
>DVIX01000079.1 GCA_018710935.1 Candidatus Avirikenella pullistercoris
TGTTTTTCCCTTCCGTTTCCTGAGAAGCGAGAAAAAAATATATGCTCGAAGGAATATGAGGCGGAAAAGGCTTGAAATAAAAAAGAAGGAGATTTTTCTCCTTCTTTTTTATCGATATTATCCGAAGTTGATTTTTAACTCCATTTGACTAAAGCAAAATCCATTCGGTGAGGAAGTTTTTTATTCTTAGCGAATACCCGGATAGCGACATCGAAAGAACCGGTACGTTTAGGCGACATTATCAATTCGTAATAGGCGAGGGAACCTTCGGTTTTGATCAGTGTCAGTTCCGTCGCTTCGATAATATCGATATCTCCCTGGTCGTTTATCTGGCGGGCGATGATAAGTTCTACCCCCACATCTTCCGGGGAAAGTTGCCCAAGTGACAAGGTTACTTCGGTTTTATACGACTTTCCGGTTACGATTGCCTCTTTTCCTACGTCGTACGTTTTGTTGGAAACGATATATACGTCGTTATCCCATAAATGGCTTACTTTCCGTTTCCATGCCGCTATTTCGCGGGCTTCCCTGTAATTGTCGGCAGTAAGGTTCTTGTTCCGTTCGTACAGTTTATTGTAGAATTTGTTCTGGTAATCTTCGATCATCCGTTTTGTGGTGAATTGCGGAGCTACTTCGGCAATCGATTTTTTGATATATCCGAGCCATTGGTGGGATATTTTATCCTCATCCCGGTTATAGTAAGCCGGTATGATCTCTTCTTCCAGCAAAGTATATATGGTCTCTGCATCCAGTTGGTCTTGCAAGTGCTGGTCTTCGAAGGTACGTTTCATGGGCAGCATCCAACCGGCCCCTTCTTTATATCCTTCTACCCACCAACCGTCTAAGACGCTGAAATGGAGAACGCCGTTCATAACGGCTTTTTCGCCGCTGGTTCCCGATGCTTCGAGCGGTCGGGTAGGCGTGTTGAGCCATATATCCACTCCCTGTACCATACGGCGTGCCACGTCCATATCATAGTTTTGGATAAATAATATCTTTCCGGTGAATTGAGGCATGGAAGAAACCTCTACGATCCGTTTGATAAGGTCTTGTCCCGGTTTGTCGTTGGGATGAGCTTTCCCGGCGAAAAGGAATTGTACCGGATAGTTCGGATTGTTCACGATTTTTTCGAGCCGTTGCAGATCGGTAAATAGCAGGTGTGCCCGTTTATAGGTTGCGAAACGGCGGGCGAATCCGATAGTCAATGTTTCGGGTTTCAGGGATTCGACGATTTTTACGATCTGTTGCGGACTGTCGAAATGGTATTTTGCCGGATTGGTTATCCGGTTTTTGATATGGTCGATTAATTTCTTTTTCAGGAATACGCGTGCATTCCACAACTCTTTGTCCGGAACGTCGTATATGCGTTGCCAGATAGAGTTGTCGTAATAGTGCGTTTCCAGTTCTTTCCCCATATAACGGTCGTAAATGTCCCGTAAATTGGTCGATACCCAGGTAGGAACGTGTACGCCGTTGGTTACATAGCCGATATGCAATTCTTTCTTGAAATAACCGGGCCACATACTGCCGAGTATATCTTTGCTCACTTCGCCGTGCAACCAACTTACGCCGTTGATTTCCTGCGATAGGTTGCAGGCTAAGAAACTCATCGAGAAGCGTTCGTTGGGGTCGTTAGGTTTGGTTTTACCGAGATTGATGAACTGTTCCCAGGTTATTTTCAGTACATCGGGCATGTACGACAAGTATTGCCGTATCATCGATTCAGGGAATGAGTCGTGTCCGGCCGGAACCGGTGTATGAGTGGTGAACAGGGAAGATGAACGGACTATTTCCAGCGCTTCGGAGAAAGAGAGCCCTTCCTGTTCTACAAATTCCTGAATACGGCGGATGCCTGTAAATGCGGCATGCCCTTCGTTACAGTGGTATATATCCGTATAGATACCCATTTCCCGCAAGGCTTTGATACCTCCCAAACCGAGTAGTATTTCCTGTTTCAGACGGTTTTCCCAGTCGCCTCCGTAGAGGTAATGGGTAATGGTACGGTCTTCGTACAGGTTCAGGTCATGGTCGGTGTCGAGCAGATAAAGTTCGGTACGCCCTACATCGCAACGCCATATACGGGCGGTCACTTTACGTCCCGGGTAGTTCAGCGTTATGGATTTCCAGTTGCCGCTGGCATCGCGCACCGGAGAGATAGGCAGTTTGTAAAAATTCTGCGCTTCATAAACCGCTTCCTGTTCCCCGCTTGCGGAAAGTTGCTGAGTGAAATAACCGTATCGGTATAATAACCCTACGGCTACCATCGGGATATTTTTATCGCTCGCTTCTTTCAGGTAGTCGCCGGCCAAAATTCCTAATCCTCCCGAATAAATCTTCAGGGAGCTGTGTAATCCATATTCCATACAGAAATAGGCGATAGAAGGTCCTTTCGCTTCTTTTTTCTTGCCCATATATTCCTGATAGGCTGCATAGATATTGTCCATCCGTTGCAGGAATTCCGGATCTTGTTCCAACTCTTTCAGACGGTCGGTTGTCAGGTTATCCAATAATGCGATAGGATTGCGTTCTGTCGCATTCCATAATTTTTCATCGATGTATTCGAATAGGGAACGTCCTCCGATGGTCCATGACCACCATAAGTTGCGGGAGAGTTCCTCTAACGGACGCAAGCGCTCAGGCAATTGGCGTTCGATGATGATTCTTGTCCAAGTAGGTGTCGATTGCAATAGTTGTTGTTTTAAAAAGTTAATCTGTTCATAATTTTCTCCGCCGTCGTATAATAAACGGGCAGCGCGGATATTGGCAGCCTTTATGGCTTTATCGTATGCATTGTAATAATACTGTACTAAATTTTTCCATAATGCCGTTTCGGATAACAAACGGGCTTTTCCCCGCAATACGTTCAGCTCTTCCGCCGATATGCCGGCATAATAGGAAATGATATTTTTTATATCCTCTCGCAATGAGGATGAATCCGAATCGTTACGTTCGATAATGGTTACTCCTTCGTGGTCCTGAGAGTGGGACAATATCCATTTCCCGAATCCGGCCAGCGTAGTGGTAACGGTAGGTACGCTGAAAGCGATGCTTTCCAGAGGAGTATAACCCCACGGTTCATAATAAGAAGGGAAAACGGTTATATCGAATCCCGGCAATAGTTCGTAATACGGTTTGTTGAATATGCCGTCGGAACCGTCTAAGTAAGCCGGTACGAACATAACGTTTACTTTTCCGGAAGAGGTATTATACAGGTTCGTACTGCGCAGTTTGTTCAATATAGCGTCGTTTTCGCTGTCTCCCATATAGTGAGTGACATTTTTGATGGTGTAGTCGCCGGGAATAAAATTACCGCTGCTTAAAAATTCCTGTAAATCCTTTCTGGGTCCGTTGTTCCAGCCGGGAACAAGCATGTAAGCCAATATCTCCCGGTCCAGGTTCGGGTCGTTATTCAGCATTGCCAGAGAGTCTATAAACTCATCCAATCCTTTGTTCCGGAATTCGTAACGCCCGCAAGTTCCTACGATTAGGGGTTCTTTTTCGAATTTTTTGCCTAACGACGCTTCAGCTATTTTAATAAACAGCTCTTTTGCCGTTTTACGTTTTTCTTCCAGGTCTGCTCCTTTCCATACGATATCTTCTTCGAATCCGTTAGGAGTAACGATATCCGCTTCATGTCCCAACATATATTTGCATTCGGTAGATGTGATTTGACTTACCGTGGTGAAACAATCTACGTTGGCGGATGTGATTTTTTCAATGGAGTGTTTGGCTACGACATTATAGGTTTTTGCCATTTCGTCCACATTGAATTTATCCATATCGCTGTAAAGTCGCATGCCGTTGCTTGCAAGGCACCGTCCCATTACGGTAGCGTGGGTCGTAAATACATTCGCTACGGAAGGCATGGCCTTTTTGAGGTATAAAGCTCCGCTGGCGGTCATCCATTCGTGAAAATGCGCGATTACTTTGTCGGAAGCAGAACAATAGTTGCGAACGAAATTTTCGATGGCTTTCCCTGCCGCATAACCGAAAAGGACCGGTTCGACATAGTCCCATTGCCCGCTGATAGAATCTACTTTATAATCTTCCCACAGCTTTTTCAGGATATCGTTTTTTTCGGAAACGAATGAAGAGAAGTTAACCAATACGACAATCGGGTTGCCTTGTGTTTTCCATCGTCCGATACGGAGACGCAACCCTTCGTTATAGGCTAATTTTTTCCAATCTTTCAATAAATTCGGATCCTCTTCGAAACCGATGTAGTGATCGTTGTTCAAATCGGGGCCGATGGTGATATATTTATCATGGAACTGTTGCGACATCGTAAGGGCTTTGGTCTTTATTACCGTATAAATTCCGCCTACCTTATTACAAGTCTCCCAGCTTACCTCGAAAAGATAATCGGGTAATATTGTCTGTGTTTTATCCATTTTTTTCTGTTTTACAATAAAACGTTTTTATAACGAGATTTGTGTAAACCGGTTTTAAAGATAGTAATATTTTTGAAAGAACAAATACTGTTTTTCATGTATTTAAAATAAAGTAATCTTTATGTGGAAACAATTTCAGGGGGCGTATGATTGTATTGCGATCGGTTTATTATGCTTTTATCCGCAATAAATGTACCAGCTTTTAAGTCTTATTGCCACTTGCACTGCTGCCGTTTGTCCCGGAGTAAAGTGTTGGAAACGGAGTGTAGTTCCGGTTTAGCAGCGGCCTGGTTTCTCAGTAAATAAAAACTGAGCAGATGTTGTCCGGTTGCAGATATTTTTCCGGTTTTTCTACCGGATTTTCTATACGCTTTATAAAAAATTGTTGAAAGGTAATGGAAAATTAAGGCTGTTGCGATATAATTTTCCTTTTGTTTTCGTATTTTTGATATAAATTTAAACAATATCATTATGAAACGAATTTTAGCTATTGCTCTTTTTTTGCTGTTCGGGTCGTTTCAATACGATGCTGCAGCGCAGGTTAAATATGTCTTTTATTTTATCGGCGACGGGATGGGGGTAAACCAGGTGAATGCTGCGGAGATGTATAAAGCCGAACAAGAAGGACGTTTGGGTGTTTCCCGTCTTTCATTCACTAAATTTCCCTATGCTACTGTGGCCACGACGTATAGTGCCAGCAACGGCGTTACCGATTCGGCAGCAGCTGGGACAGCCCTTGCTACCGGACATAAAACGAAGAACGGTACGATAGGGATGGACAGCCTTCAACAAAGTCCGTTGCAGAGTGTGGCAGAAAAGGCGAAAGCTGCCGGTCGACATGTGGGAATAATGAGTACGGTGAGTGTGGATAACGCTACTCCTGCTGTTTTCTATTCGCATCAACCCGACCGGAATATGTATTATGAAATAGCTTGCGATATTCCTAAGTCTGGATTCGAGTTTTTCGGAGGATCCGGTTTTATGGCTCCCGAACAAAAATTCGATAAGACCGAAGCTCCGGATATTCATGGCGTATTGGAAGAAGCAGGCTACCGCGTGGTCAGAGGAACGGAGGGGATGATGAATATCGGGAATGCGGAAAAGGTCGTGCTTATCCAGGAACAAGGGGTCGATACATCTGGTTTCCCTTATGCGATAGACCGGACTCCGGAAGATATGACATTGCCGCAGGTCGTTTCCGAAGCGATTGAATTTCTGAATAAAGACGATGCCGGATTCTTCTTGATGGCAGAAGGAGGAAAAATAGACTGGGCATGCCATAAAAACGACGTAGGAACGATGATTCCGGAACTATTGGATTTCTCCGATGCCGTACAGGTCGCTTATGAGTTTTATCTGAAGCATCCGGATGAAACACTTATCGTAGTATCTGCCGACCATGAAACGGGCGGTTTTGTCCTCGGAGGAACTAAAGAGTATCAGGTCGCTCTGAAAAATATAGATAATCAAAAAATATCTTATAATCTTCTTGTAACAGAGGTCGATGCATTACATGCTTCTTCCTGGCAGCAAATGAAGGAATCTCTTGAAAACCGTACAGGACTCGGAAAAGAAATTCCGCTTTCTGAAGCTCAATGGAAAAGTTTTGAAGAAATATACGCACAAAATAAAGATAATGCGAAATTAGGCGAAAAAATGGCGGATGAGATGGTAAAAGTAGTCAATGGGAATGCTATGGTAAATTGGATGACGAAAGAACATTCCGCCGGATATGTTCCGGTTTATGCTATCGGAAAAGGAGCGTCCGTCTTTACGGGGCTTCTCAATAATACGGATATTCCGCAAAAGATTGCCGAAGTAGCCGGGTATTGATAAAATGTAAGGTTTAAAAATTTTTTAATGAAAAAGGGAAAGCCGTTTCAACGGTTTTCCCTTTTTATTGACCTATATGGAACTTGATTTTATCGGGTATAGGTAATGTAAAAAGCTCCTAATTCTTGCGGGCCGTTATAAACGGTAATTTTGGAAATATAACCGCTTAAATTGGCTTCGTATTGGAATGTCGTTTCACCATCGGAATCCGAGGAACAGAGGTTCAGGCTTTTTTTCCCTAACATGCCTAATGCACCCCAGTCCAATTTGCATAAATCGTAATTATAATCTGCAATAATGAAGTTGAAATCGATATTGGCAAGATTGGCGCTCTTGCTGTAATTGTAGTTATATACCTCGTCTGGTTCAGAAACTGTTTTGATTGTTTCTGAAATCATATTTCCGCTTTGCCAGGTGGTAACGATCGTTTCATACCCATCTTCGATTTTTTGAAGATAACCGTCCGAATAGGTAACGGATACGGTGGTTTTATCGGTAGGGTCAGCATTGTTCACACTTTCTTCGGATATTACGTATCCGTTTCCGTCCAATGTGGCCGTAACGGTATAGGTGTTCGTTTCTTCCGTGTGTCTGGCGGTAACCGTATTTCCGTTGTATTCAAAAGTTGTGACCGGTTGCCCCGACTTTTCTATTCTTATAACTCGGTTATCGTTGTCGTAAAACAATTCTACTCCTACGGTTTTGTTGGGATCATTCGTATTCTCATAGGTAATCGTACTTACCAGCTTTTTGCTGTTTCCCGTATTGTTATTGATATAGTTATCGGCATCTTTTATGTCGGAACAGGATGCGAATACCAGTGCGTTTATAATGGTCAATCCGATAAAAAAAAGATTTTTCATGTTCGTTGAATTTAATATCTGTCACTATCGGTTCAGTAACCGTATTCCCGGGTGTAAAAAAACGGTAGAAAAGGTTTTCTGCCGTTTTCTCAGACAAGAGGTTTTACCTATCCCAAATAAGATTTTAATAATTTACTTCGTGAGTTATGTCTCAGGCGGCGGATTGCTTTTTCTTTGATTTGCCTTACGCGTTCACGGGTAAGGCCGAATTTTTCGCCGATTTCTTCCAACGTCATTTCCGAGCATCCTATTCCAAAGAAGTACCGGATAATATCGCGTTCCCGTTCTGTCAGCGTGGATAAAGCCCGGTCTATTTCTGTGGAAAGAGATTCGTTGATCAGTCCCCTGTCGGCATTCGGGGAGTCGTTATTTACCAATACATCCAGCAGGCTGTTGTCTTCGCCTTCGGCAAACGGAGCATCGACGGATACGTGGCGTCCCGATACCCGTAAAGTGTCGGCCACTTTTTCTTTCGGCAGGTCGAGTTCTCCCGCCAACTCTTCCGGAGAAGGAGTCCGTTCGTGCTCCTGTTCGAATTTGGCTAATGCTTTGTTGATTTTGTTCAATGAACCTACCTGATTCAGAGGGAGGCGTACAATACGGGATTGTTCTGCTAGGGCCTGCAATATGGATTGACGTATCCACCATACGGCGTAGGAGATAAATTTAAATCCTCTGGTTTCATCGAATTTTTCAGCTGCACGGATAAGACCTAAGTTGCCTTCATTAATAAGGTCGGGCAAACTTAATCCTTGGTTTTGGTATTGTTTCGCCACGGAAACGACAAAACGCAGGTTTGCCCGCGTAAGTTTTTCCAATGCCTCCTGGTCGCCCTTCTTAATTCGTTGCGCCAATTCGACCTCTTCTTCCACAGATATCAAATCTTCCCGGCCGATTTCCTGCAGATATTTGTCCAACGATGCACTTTCCCTGTTGGTAATGGATTTGGTAATCTTTAGTTGTCTCATGAAATATCCTCTCTTTCTTATAGAAGTTAAGACTCTCTTACAGAAGCTCTATAAGAGAGTCTTAATAAATTTATCGCATCTTCATTGCGGGGATTATTCTCCGCTGTTGTTGATGATAGAGTAGCTCACGTAACGCCCGTCCGGATATAACCCGTCAATGGTTTGCACCGCAGATGTTATCATATTCAATGTATTCACATCCTTAATCGGTGTTCCGTTGATGTGGGTGATGATATATCCTTCACGGATACCGCTTTTCTTCAACAAACCGTTGCCTACTTTCACAACCTGTACGCCATAGTCGATACGCAGGTTTTTCTTTAATTTGTCGCTGATATTGTTGAATTCGCCGCCCAGGAAAGCTGCCATATCGACACTGTTTTTGTCGAGTAATTTAGCTTCCCCTGCTTTATTACGCAAAAGGACCTCAAATTGTTTCGTTTCGTTGCCTCTTTTTACGGTAATCATTACTTTTTCGTTCGGGCGGTGTTTAGCGATTTCACCTTGCAGTTGTGCGGAATTATTGGTTTTCACTCCGTCTATTTCCAGCAAAATATCTCCGACTTTTATTCCGGCAGCGCCTGCTGCACCGTTCTCATCGACCGTTGCGATATAAAGCCCGCCTTTCTCTTTGATTCCGGTTTCTTTACCCATTTGTTCGATGAATGCGTCGTTGATTTCATTGTAGCCGATACCTAACATAGCCCGTTGTACGATACCGTATTCCATTAAATCGACGATTACTTTTTTTACAATGGAGGATGGCACTGCAAAAGAGTAACCGGCATAACTTCCTGTCGGAGATTTGATAACGGTATTGATACCGACGAGTTCTCCTGCGGAATTGACTAAGGCGCCCCCGCTGTTACCGGGATTCACTGCCGCATCGGTCTGAATAAATGATTCGAGACGGAACTGGCTGGGGATAACGTCTAAATTACGGCTTTTAGCACTGACGATACCTGCCGTAACGGTAGAGCTCAGTCCGAAAGGATTACCTACTGCGATTACCCATTCGCCGAGGCGTAATTTGTCGGAGTCGCCGAATGGAATGGTAGGAAGATCCGTTGCATCGATTTTGATTAATGCGATATCCGTAGTAGGATCCGTCCCGATGATTTTAGCTTTGAATGTTCTTTCGTCGCTGAGGGTAACGGTCAGCTCGCTGGCGTTTTCTACCACATGGTTATTGGAAATGATATAACCGTCGGGGGAGATGATGACACCGGAACCGCCGGAACGTTGTTCCTGTTGCTGAGATTGTGAATTACGCCCCCGTTGCTGCGGAATACCGAAAAATTCAAAGAATGGATCTATTCCGAAGAATTCGTTGTAAGCCGATTCAACCAATTCGGTCTTTTCTATATTGACTACTGCCGGAACAGTGTGTTCTGCGGCATAAGTGAGGTCGGGATAGTTGGTTGTCCCGCTTTCGTTCGATGTGAAATGGTAACTGCTGCCTTCTTTGAGTTCAATCACTTTGGGAGTTGAATCCGTACGCTCAGTCGCTTTTTGTACGATAAGTGCCGAGGACGCCCCTGCAACAACAGCGCAGGCAATGATTAAAACAAATTTTTTACTCATAATCTGATTCTTATATTATAATTTAAATTGTTATTCTTATTTGCCGGAATTCCGGTTTTTATTTCCGACTTCTTATGTTATAAAACCTTGTAGTATCATTTATAACGAAAGTATAGCGGAAATTATTTTAAAATGTTTTAAATGGCATTATTATCTGTATAGCCACCGTTTCCCGGTTTTATTTTTCCTTAAATGAACGGGAAGCCCCAGATATTTATTGCAAAGTTTTGTAGGAATAAATATAAATTTTTTGTTGGAAATACCGACGAAAAGGAGAGAGTTATTTATCGAATTTAATGAATAGAAGTATGAATAAAACTTTTCGGTTTTGTTTTTTATGGACGGATATTCCCGGAATAACGGAAAGTTCATTTCCGTTGTGGTCTCCGAAAGCGGATAAAAATAAAAAGCTGTCCTTTGGGACAGCTTTTTATGTATAGGATGTTTCGTATTAGTCTTTCAATTTTGCACAGATGAATTCTCTGTTGAGGCGCGCAATGTGAGCGATAGAGATTCCTTTCGGGCATTCTGCTTCGCAAGCGCCGGTATTGGTACAACCGCCGAATCCCAGTTCGTCCATTTTCGCAACCATTGCTTTGGCGCGACGGGATGCTTCGATACGACCTTGCGGCAATTTTGCCAAAGCAGACACCCGCGCAGCGACGAACAACATAGCAGAACCGTTTTTACAAGTCGCTACGCAGGCTCCGCAACCGATACAAGCAGATGCGTCCATTGCTTCGTCTGCATCTTTTTTAGGGATAGGAATTGCGTTTGCGTCGGGAACACCGCCTGTATTTACAGAGATAAAACCTCCTGCCTGTAAAATCTTGTCGAAAGCGGAACGATCGACTGCCAGGTCTTTGATAACCGGGAACGCAGCAGAACGCCACGGTTCGATAGTAATCGTATCGCCGTCTTTGAATTTACGCATGTGTAATTGGCAAGTGGTGATATCGTCGTCGGGTCCGTGCGCACGGCCGTCGATGAACAATGAACACATCCCGCAGATACCTTCCCGGCCGTCGTGATCGAAAACGACAGGATCTTTACCTTCATGTATCAGGTTATTGTTCAGGATATCCAGCATCTCTAAAAAAGAGGTGTCGGGTGAAATGTTTTCAACATGATATTCTTCAAAGCGTCCGCTGTCTTTAGCGTTTTTCTGACGCCATATTTTTAATTTAAGATTCATAATCGTCTCCCTTAGTCTTTGTAGTTACGCTGTGCAACTTTAATGTTTTCAAATACAAGTTCTTCTTTGTGTAATTCAGGTGTTTCATTCTGACCTTTGTATTCCCATACGGCAACGTATTTGTAATTTTCGTCGTCGCGGAGTGCTTCGCCTTCTTCGGTCTGATATTCTTCACGGAAGTGGCCGCCGCAGGATTCGTTGCGGTTCAGAGCGTCGCGTGCCATTAATTCACCCATTTCAAGGAAGTCTGCAAGACGGATCGCTTTTTCAAGCTCTTGGTTGAATTCTTCGTTCTTACCCGGAACCCGGACATTTTCCCAGAATTCTTTCCGAACCTCTTGGATTAAAGTGATAGCTTCTTCAAGTCCTTTTTTGTTACGAGCCATACCTACGTGTTCCCACATGATGTGTCCCAATTTCTTGTGAAGGTCATCCACAGAAAGGTTCCCCTGCATGTGGAGCAGTTTGTCGATTTTTTCGCGTACTGCTTTTTCGGCAGCTTCGAACTCAGGAGTATTGGTATCGATTTTCGGAGTCTGAATATCTTTTGACAGATAATCCCCGATAGTATAAGGAATGACGAAATAACCGTCGGCAAGGCCTTGCATCAATGCCGATGCACCCAAACGGTTCGCACCGTGGTCGGAGAAGTTGGCTTCGCCCAATGCATACAAACCGGGGATGGTTGTCATCAGGTTGTAGTCAACCCATATACCGCCCATCGTATAGTGTACGGCCGGATAAATCATCATCGGTTCTTCGTACGGATTTACGTCGGTAATTTTTTCATACATCTGGAACAGGTTGCCGTAACGTTGTTCGATGATGTTTTTACCCAAACGGTTGATTGCAGTAGAGAAATCGAGGAATACTGCCAATCCGGTGTCGTTTACGCCGAAACCTGCGTCGCAGCGTTCTTTTGCTGCACGGGAAGCCACGTCACGCGGAACGAGGTTGCCGAATGCCGGATAACGGCGTTCCAAATAATAGTCGCGGTCTTCTTCCGGAATCTGGGAAGCCTTGATTTGTTTCTTACGTAATTTTTCAACGTCTTCTTTCTTTTTCGGAACCCAGATACGTCCGTCGTTACGCAATGATTCGGACATCAAAGTCAGTTTGGACTGCTGTGTTCCGTGTACCGGAATACAAGTCGGGTGAATCTGCGTAAAACACGGGTTTGCGAACATAGCGCCTTTTTTGTAGCATTGCCATGCTGCAGAACCGTTCGAGTTCATTGCATTGGTAGAAAGGAAGAATACGTTCCCGTAACCGCCGGATGCCAATACTACGGCGTGAGCACCGAAACGTTCTATTTCACCGGTAACGAGGTTACGGGTGATGATACCGCGTGCTTTACCGTCAACCAATACGAGGTCGAGCATTTCATGGCGCGGATAGCTTTTTACGCTACCTTTGGCGATTTGGCGGTTCAACGCTGCATAAGCACCCAGCAACAACTGTTGTCCGGTTTGGCCGCGGGCATAGAAAGTACGCGATACCTGCGCGCCCCCGAATGAACGGTTATCGAGCAATCCGCCGTAATCGCGTGCGAAAGGTACGCCTTGTGCGACACATTGGTCTATAATCAGGTTGGACACTTCTGCAAGGCGGTAAACGTTCGCTTCACGCGCACGGTAGTCTCCCCCTTTGATCGTATCGTAGAACAGACGGTAAGTAGAGTCGTTGTCATTCTGATAGTTCTTGGCAGCATTGATACCTCCCTGTGCTGCGATAGAGTGCGCACGACGAGGAGAGTCGGAAATGCAGAATACTTTTACGTTATATCCTAATTCACCTAAAGAGGCAGCAGCGGATGCTCCGCCCAAACCGGTGCCGACAACGATAATATCGAGTTTGCGTTTGTTAGCCGGGCTAACGACTTTTATATCTGCTTTATGTTTGCTCCATTTATCTTTCAATGGACCAGCAGGAATCTTTGAATCTAATATACTCATAATTTCAATTTTTTCTTTAAGAGTTTAATAACAGATTATGCCAATCCGCAAAGTGATTGGAACACAACATAAAGAGGAATGATTGTGAAACCTATTGCAACGACGAATGCATAGATATTGGCAATACATTTCCAGCGTTTAATCCAAATCTGGTTGTCCAATCCTATCGTATGGAATGCAGACCAGAAACCATGGCGCAAATGGAACCATAAAGCCCAAATCCAGATAATGTAAATGCAAACGAAAACAACGTTGCTGAATTTATCGACCACCAGTTCATACGGGTTGCTTGTCGGAGTTCCTCCTGTAAAATGCTGCAACTGCATTTGAGACCAGAAGTCGAACAGGTGAATGAACAGGAAACCCAAAATGATAATCCCTAAAACAAACATGTTACGGGATTCCCATTCAGAAGATTTTGATAAATTCTGTACGGAGTAACGTACCGGACGGGCAGTCCTGTTTTTCAGTGTCAAAATGAAGGCATAAAGGATGTGGATGATGAAACCTGCTGCCAGCACCGGAACCATTATTCTGATAAAAATATTGGTATCCATGAAATTACACATCGCATTGTATGCCTCTTCACCACCGAAGATGGTGAGGTTTGCACCTAAATGCACCAACAAGAATACTATCAGGAATAAGCCTGACAGACTCATTACCAATTTCTTCCCAATGGAAGAGGTGAATAGATTGCTCATAAATTTACAAGGTTTTTTGATGATTATTTACCATACAACCATACAAAGTTAGCTTCTGTTTTCCGAATAACAATAGAAAAAACTATTTTTTTTTGTTTTTGTGCCCGAAACTCCTTTTCAGGCACTTTCTTCTTATCGGGTTATTGGGTTTGGAATGTTGAATAACGGCTGTATCCCGATGATATTGCAAGTTGCCGTTTTCTCGCTTTTTGTATGAAAACGGCTATATTTCCACCAATCTGTTTTTAATGGCATAAACCACCAGGTTGGCCGTGTTTTTACAGTTTGTTTTGGAAAGGATATTGGCTCGGTGTTTATCTACGGTACGTTTGGAAATAAATAATTCGTCGGCGATTTCCTGATTGGAGAATCCTTTGCATATCAATAACAGAATCTCCAGTTCCCGTTCCGAGAGCATGGAGTTGTCTTCCGTGCCGGCCAATGAGGAAGAGCGCAAGTTGCTTACCAGATTGAAAAGCAGTTCCTGAGAGAAATAAGTCCCGCCTTCCACGACGCTTTCCAATGCACTGCATACTTCATGGATATCCGAATTTTTCAGAAGAAACCCCTTTACTCCCAAAGAGACCATTTTGAAATAGTAATCTTCTTCCCCGTACATCGATAGGGTGATGATAGGCAGGTCGGGATATTTCTCGAGGGCGATGGCTGCGGCTTCTATGCCGTCCATTTCCGGCATGGCGATATCCAGCAGTACTACATCCGGTTTTTCTTCCTTGCTTAACAGGTCGATAAACTCTTTCCCGTTGGATGCTTCTGCAATTACTCTGAAATTCGGAGTGTTGTTGATAAGTAACTTCAATCCGTTCCGGAAAAGCGTGTGGTCATCTACCAGTATGATTTTCTTGTATTCCACGAAAAATTCTTCCTATTAATTTATGTTGATATTGATGCTTACCTTTGTTCCCTTGCCGGAAATACTTTCGATGTTCATCGTTCCTTTCAGCGAGCTGATACGGGAAGAGATGTTGGATAGTCCCATTCCTTGTTTGTTCCCCTCTTCCAGAATCGCCGTATCGAATCCTTTTCCGTTGTCCTCTACCACCAATGATATTTCGGAACCTGTTTGGTTCAGAGATATGTCGATTTGCGACGGGTCGGCATGTTTTATGGCATTGTTTACCAATTCGCAGATTACGCGGTATAAGATAGCTTCGATATTGTTGGAATAACGGGTTCCTCTTATGTTGGAGTCGAAACGGATTTTAAGATAAGGGGGAAGCGTCAATTTATTGATAAAATTATTGACTGCCCGTGCTACTCCGAAATTATTAAGGATATGAGGACTCAGATTATTGGATATCTCTTTCAGGCTTTTGATAGCCTCTTCGATAACATAGTCGGCATTTTCGATAATTTCTTTCTGCGAATTGTCGATATTCATTTTGGAAAGGGCGGAAACGGACATCTTCACAGAAGAGAGCAGCGGGCCTAATCCGTCATGCAGGTCTTTTGAAAAGCGGCGGCGTTCTTTCTCTTCCGTACTGATAATCGTATTGAGGATGCGTTTCTCCGTCAGGATGCGTTTCTGCTCCATATGGGCGATGTAATAGATTATTTTCCGTATATAAAATACTCCGATAGCGAAACAGAGGGAAGTGATAACTCCTACCCATACCATGAAATCTTTCGGAAGGACTTCCCCTACGTTATTGATAAATTCCGCCAGTTGTTGCACGACCATTAAAGAGAGGGCGATAGTCAGCAATATCCATGCAGAGTTGAATTTAGTTACTTTAGTCATGCGGATTGCAATGAACGCTGCAAAGATTTGCAGTATGATAGTGATAATAAGGAGGATTTTAAGAACCATACGCAGCAAAATTAATTTATTTTGTAAATTTACATAATTTCCGTTTAAATTAAACAGGAAAATTAAGTAAATATAGCCATTATTTTATTCGGTTTCCGGGAAAAACCGGAAGAAAAGGTCTCTTGCCGGCAATGATTCGCAGAATATTGCGTTTACAAAATAAAAAAGGATACGATTAAAATGCTCCTCGAAAGGAACGGATTAGAAAAACAATTTCAATACGGGAATATAAATGGATGTAAGGATTCTTTGGGTAGATGATGAGATAGAATTGCTCAAACCCCATATTTTGTTTTTGGAGAATAAAGGGTACGCGATGGATACCGCCAATAACGGTTACGACGCTTTGGAGGCGATTGCCAATAACCCGTACGATTTGATTATTTTGGATGAGATGATGCCGGGTATTACCGGATTGGAAACACTTTCCCGCATTAAGGAAGTTCGTCCTAATACGCCGGTCGTTATGGTGACCAAAAGCGAGGAAGAGAATATTATGAACAAGGCTATCGGATCGAAGATCGCCGATTACTTGATAAAACCGGTCAATCCGAATCAGGTGTTGCTTTCTATTAAGAAGAATGTGCATAGCCAGCAGTTGGTGACAGAGAAAAGTACGGCGGATTACCGTTCCGAATTCGCTTCTATTTCGATGTTATTGTCGGAGGCACGCAGTTTTCAGGATTGGATTAATATATACAGGAAGATAGTCGGGTGGGAAATCGAGTTGAACGATTCTGCCGATAAAAGCATCAAAGAGGTACTGATGTACCAAAAAACGGAAGCGAATAATGAATTCGCGAAATTTATCAAGAATAACTATGTGGAGTGGTTTAAGGATAAAAGCCTGAATAAACCGATTCTTTCACATACTTTGATGCGTAATAAAGTTTTTCCGGTTGCGGATAAAAACAAGAAAACGACATTTCTGTTAATCGATAATTTCCGTTATGACCAGTGGCTGACCGTTCGTCCGTTACTGCATGGTGTATTCGATGTTTTTTCCGAAGATTTTTATTGCAGTATTCTGCCAACGGCGACGCAATATGCGCGGAATGCCCTTTTTGCGGGGCTGACTCCCCTCGCTATCGAGAAAATCATGCCCGGTTTATGGCTGAACGATAATGAAGAAGGCGGAAAAAATAAGTATGAGGAGGAGTTCCTGAAACGGCAGTTACAGTCGTTGGGGAAAAATTATAAACTTTATTTCGAAAAGCTGGTGCGTTCGGAAGCCGGAAAAAAATTGCTGGATAATTTGGATAAAGTATATAATGCGGATTTTTCCGTGATTGTATATAATTTTTTGGATATTCTTTCGCATGCCCGGACCGATACCGAAATTATCCGGGAATTGGCTGAAGATGAATCGGCATTCCGTTCCCTTACCCGCTCGTGGTTCGAGCATTCCGATTTGTGGGAGATAATGAAGGCATTGTCTGAGAAAGGGCATACCGTTATTATCACTTCCGACCACGGAACCGTACAGGTAGATAATCCTGTAAAAATTATCGGCGACCGGGAGACGAGTACCAATCTGAGATATAAAACCGGGCGTAATCTGAATTATAATGCTAAAGAGGTGTTTGCAATAACCAATCCCGAGCAGGTAGCCCTTCCGAAATCCAATATTACGTCAAGTTATGTGTTCGCCTGCAATAATGATTTCTTAGTCTATCCGAATAATTATAACCATTATGTACGGTATTATAAAAATACATTTCAGCACGGGGGAATTTCTATGGAAGAGATGATCGTCCCCTTTATCGTGTTATCTCCGAAAGGAGTGTAGGGGTGTCCGGATAGGATTCTTGAGTGGTTTTTATTTGTTAGATGTGTCAGGAAAGGCGCTTTCCCGTATGGGCAAGTGCCTTTGCCGTTAAAAGTACGGTGTGGGGAGATACGGATAATGAAAATCGGCGAATAGTTTATGCCTTTATTTTCTGAAAGTTATAAAATATAGGATTTCCTGTGATACGAATGAAATCTGTTTTTACGTTTCTGAATTGCAGTATGTGTTTGTTTGGGAATTGGTCTGAAAATGCGGGGTAGAGTATGAGTAATTCGGGGCAGTGGATTTTCATGCCGGTTCCTGAAAAACAGTAATTCGGGTATATTTTCCGATGATTTGGTTACAAAAATGTCGTATGAGCCCTGTTATTTTTGTATCGGATAAAGAGCCGGTTCCGGTTTTATTTTCCAAAAACCTTTTAAAAAGAATCGGACGGGAAACGGGAATCCCCGAATATTCTGCCGTTTTAGGAGTTTACAATGTTTTGTCAGGAAAAAAGATTTCGTTTATGCTGGAAATAAATAATTCGATAATAAAAATACAACGATGAAAAAGATTAAAGATACCTTTTATGAGGGAGAACGCCCGCTTTTTGCTTCACGCGACCTTTATTTAGAGAATGTCGTGATCCATGCGGGAGAGTCTGCGCTCAAAGAGTGCAGCAGTATTGAAGCGGTGAAATGCCGGTTCGAAGGGAAATACCCTTTTTGGCACAATGACGGTTTCGTGATAAAAGATTGCCTGTTTACGGAAGGTGCCCGTGCGGCTTTATGGTATTCGCGTAATTTGCATATGAGCGATACGCTGATCGAAGCGCCTAAGATGTTTCGCGAGATGGACGGTATCGTGCTGGAAAATGTCACTCTGCCCGATGCGCAGGAAACGCTTTGGCATTGCCGTAATGTTCGGTTGAAAGATGTACGAACGGATAATGCGGATTATCTCTTTATGCATAGCGAAAATATCCATATTGAAAATTATCGGCAAAATGGCAACTATTCGTTTCAATATTGTAAAAACGTGGTAATTCGTAATGCTGAAATTCATTCGAAAGATGCATTTTGGAATTCGGAGAATGTAACGGTTTACGACTCCCTTATAGACGGGGAATATTTAGGTTGGCATTCTAAAAATCTTCGGTTGGTGAATTGCCGGATTTCCGGGACACAACCCTTATGTTATGCGCATGATCTGGTAATGGAAAATTGCATCATGGCGGATGATTGCGACCTCGCATTCGAATATTCTTCGCTTCATGCTACGATAAACAGTCCGGTGCGAAGCGTGAAAAATCCCCGTACCGGCTCGATAACAGCCGAAAGCTATGGCGAGATTATTATGGATGAAAACAGCAAAGAACCCAATAATTGTAAAATAAACCTTTGGAATAACCAAACCTGTTTTTCTGCATGAGTTACGATTTCGATTCTATTGTTAAACGCCGGGGGACGAATTCTTATAAATGGGATACGCCCGAAAGAGAAGAAGTTTTGCCTATGTGGGTGGCCGATATGGATTTTCGTACGGCTCCTGCTGTCATAGAGGCGTTGCAACGGCGTGTGTCGCACGGGATTTTCGGTTATACGAAAGTGCCGGATGTCTATTATAAAGCTGTAAGGGATTGGTTTTTAAGACGTCATAAATGGGATGTCGCTTCGGAGTGGATTATTTATACGACAGGTGTCGTGCCGGCTCTTTCGGCCGTTATTAAGGCGCTTGTGAAGCCGGGAGATAAAATAATCGTCCAAACACCGGCCTATAACTGTTTTTATTCTTCGATTCGAAATAACGGTTGTGAATTGTTTGCCTGTCCGTTGGAATATAAGGAAGGAAGGTATTCGATCGATTTCGATGCTTTTGAAACGGCAGCAGCCGATCCGCAGGCTAAATTATTGCTTTTATGTAATCCGCATAACCCGGTAGGTCGGGTGTGGACTCCGGAAGAGTTATGGCGTATCGGAGAGATTTGCCTGAAACACGGGGTATTTGTCGTAGCGGACGAGATTCATTGCGAGTTGACTTATAAAGGACATGATTATACGCCTTTTGCCTCTTTATCGGAAGAGTTTTTGCTGCATTCGGTTACCTGTAATTCTCCCAGTAAAGCGTTTAATTTGGCAGGTCTGCAGATTGCCAATATCGTGGCTGCCGATGCAGAGATTCGCCGGCGTATCGATAAAGCGATCAATATCAATGAGGTATGCGATGTTAATCCTTTCGGGGTGGAGGGATTGATAGCCGCTTATAACGAAGGAGAGGGATGGCTCGATGCACTCAGGGAATATTTATGGGAAAATTATTGTTTCCTGCGTAACTTTTTTGCCGAGTATTTGCCGCATTATCCCGTTTTGCCGCTTGAGGGAACCTATTTGGTATGGGTAGATTGCCGGGCGGCAAATATGAATTCTGACCGTCTGTCGGAAAAATTGCTTGAGGAGGGACAGTTGATGGTAAGCCCTGGAACTTTATATGGGGAAGGAGGTGAAAATTTTATCCGGCTTAATATCGCATGTCCCCGGAAACTGCTCGTTGACGGATTGAAAAAGCTGAGAAGCGTATTAAATCGGTAAAAACCGTTATTTTTGCGTCGTTATTATAACGGGCGTTTATGGTTTCGGAAAAAAGGAAAAGGGAATACGAACTGCTGGAACTCATTCGTAATAAGCAGCCGATGGCTTGGAGCCAACGGTTGGAGCTCGTTGTCCGTTTAAGTATTCCTTCCATTCTGGCCCAGTTATCCGTTATTTTAATGATGTATATAGATGCTTCGATGGTCGGTACTCTCGGGGCGGAAGCATCGGCCTCTATCGGACTTGTATCGACAACCATGTGGTTGTTCAACGGGGTGTGTATTGCGGCTGCGACAGGCTTTTCCGTACAAGCCGCCCACCGGATAGGCGCCAATGATTTGGAGGGAGCGCGGGCTGTTTTGCGGCAGGCTTTTGTAATCACCTCTCTTTTCGGTCTTATCGTGGCGGTTATCGGATGTGCCATTAGTAGTTCATTACCCGAATGGCTGGGAGGAAACGCCGATATTGTGGAAAATGCTTCCCGTTATTTCCTGATTTATGCTATGTCGCTTCCGTTTCTTCAACTCAATTATTTGTCGGGAGGAATGTTGAGGTGTAGCGGGAATATGCGTGTGCCGAGTCTTTTGAGTATGCTTATGTGCGTGTTGGATGTCTTTTTCAATTTGTTATTGATATTTCCGTCGAGAGAGGTATGCTTTGCCGGTTTCGATTTCGTTTTTCCGGGTGCCGGAATGGGAGTTGCGGGAGCGGCTTTGGGGACGGCATTGGCAGTAGTCGTGACTTCGTCCCTGATGACGGGGTACCTCTGTTTTCGTTCGCCGGAACTCGCTTTGCATAATAAAGCCGGAAGTTTCCGTCCTACGTTTCATTGCCTGAAAAATGCGGCGCATATCAGTGTCCCTATGGGATGCGAGCGTATTATCATGTGCGGTGCACAAATTATGTCCACAGTGATTGTCGCACCGTTGGGGACCATTGCTATTGCAGCCAATGCTTTTGCAATTACGGCGGAAAGCCTCTGTTATATGCCGGGGTACGGAGTGGCGGATGCTTCTACTACTCTTATCGGGCAATGCAGAGGAGCCGGTTCGAGGGAACTGGCGTGGCGTTTCTCCCGTATGACCGTGTTTCTCGGTATTATCGTGATGACTTTTATGGGAATAGTGATGTATCTTGCCGCACCTTTTATGATGAGCATAATGACACCTGTCGAAGAGGTACGTGAATTGGGAACGACGGTTTTGCGGATAGAGGCTTTTGCAGAACCTATGTTCGCTGCTTCCATCGTAGCTTATGGCGTATTCGTCGGAATGGGCGATACGATCGTTCCGAGTTGTATGAACTTTTTTAGTATCTGGGGAGTACGGCTCTCTTTGGCAGCTTTACTCGCTCCGAAGTTGGGGTTGCAGGGAGTATGGATTGCGATGTGCATCGAGTTGTGTTTCCGTGGTGTAATATTCTTAATCAGATTATTCCGGAAAAAGTGGCTGAATGCTATCGTATCGGCATAGAACGAACGGTGTATTGGATCTGACAGAAACGCAGTAATTTTATTAGATATTTATGTAAAACAGAAGGCAGCTGAAAATTTCGGCTGCCTTCTGTTTGTTCGTATGAATTGAAAATAATAGTTCTGGTTGTCCGGTTCTCTGAAAAGAAAGAGGCTTCAGAATGGGATTTCGCTTTTATTGTACGGTCAGATACTCTTTGTATTTCCCGGAAGATAATAATTCTGCCGCCGTTTTTATGTCCTTGTCGGAATTGACCGCTCTTTCCGAACGTCCGTGTGCATAGTGATAAGCGGTAACAATAGCGCTTTCCAGATAAGCTTTGATATCGTCTTTGTATAACTCTAAATCGCGGGTGTGGTCTCCTTTGATTTTCGTTTCTATCCTGTCTAACTCGTCTTTGATTTCATCGTAATACTTATCTTTTTTTGCCGATTCCCTGAGTTTTTCGAGATTGGATTCAGACGGGGAGATGAAATTCATATCTTTGGTTTTCAGGAATTCTCCGAAATCGGTATATTCTTCGTCGCTTAACGAAAAGTTGTTGATATCCGGCGCTTCGGTGTGTTCCTTATAGTATTTGATAGCATAATCGTCGATATATCCTAAGGCGATCAGGCTGACGGTAAATTTATTGATGTAAAGCGGGTCTATTTTTACATCGGGAGTGATTCCCCCGCCGTCGTATACTTTCCGGCCGTTTCGGGTTGTAAACTCAGAAATCAGGGAGTCGGGAATTTGTCCGACGCTGCCGTCTTCGTTCCGGTGGCTGTAATCCAATGCCTGAATGCAGCGCCCGCTCGGAATGTAATATTTGGCGGTAGTCAGTTTCAGGAAAGAGCCGTAACCTATTCCCATAGTCGTTTGGACGAGCCCTTTTCCAAAGGTACGTGTGCCGGCGATTAAAGCGCGGTCCAAATCTTGTAAGGCTCCTGCTACGATTTCGCTCGATGAAGCGGAACTGCTGTTGACCAGAATCAACAGAGGCAGTTCCGTATCGAACGGATCGTTATGGGTTTTATAGGTTTCGTTTTCAGACTCTTTACGTCCTTTGATAGATACGATTTCTGTCCCTTTGGGAACGAATAATCCCGCCACATCGACAGCCTCCGACAACAAGCCGCCTCCGTTGCTCCGTAAATCGAGGATAACCCCTTTCAACGGCCCCTGGCTTTTTAATTCAGTCAATGCCTTTTTTACGTCGGCAGAGCAATTCTCCGAAAAACTGTCTAAAGAGATATAACCGATGCTGTCGGTTACGAAACCATAATAAGATACAGCAGAAATGGTGATTCGTTCACGTGTCACCGGAACGGTATAATCTTCTCCTCCCCGGATAGGGCGCATGGTCATCTGGATCGTGGAACCCGGCGTCCCTTTCATTTTTTCACTGACGAATGTCACATCTTTGCCGCCCATGTTTTCGCCGTCGATAGCGACGATTTTATCTCCCGGTTTGAAACCGGCTTTGTCGGCCGGACAATCTTTGTAAACTTCAGAAATATGAATGAAATCCTTTTCCGGAGCGAGCCGTACCAACGCACCTACTCCTCCGTATTTGCCCGTGGTAGTGAATTCGAAATCGGCCATGTCTTCTTCGGAAAGGTATTCCGAATAGGGATCGAGGCTCGATAACATGGCATCTGCCGCTTTCTGCATCAATTTATCCGGATTGGTCGGATCGACATAGGCAATATCTATATTTTTGAAAATATTGAAGAATATTTCCATGTTTTTCCCCGTGTCGAAATCCTTTTTGTTGTCCGAAGCTCCGGCGATTCCTGTCCACGAAATAAAAAGTAAAACGAAAAATAAAAATATATGGCGGTTCGAAAAAATTTGCATCGGTGGTATTTTAAATTTATTTTTTTAATAACGGTTCCAAACGGAATAAAATTTTAGTTACCGCTTTTCTGTTTCCCGACAATGTTGCAGGAGTAGCTGAAGCATCCAATTTAATGCTGTCTTCGAACAACATGCCGAGTTTCCGGATATTCGATACGGCCTTGAATTCCATTACGCCCTCTTTCTCGCTGAAAAGTTTGAATCCGTATCCCTCGAAGAGCGAAATGATAATATCGCGGTTTTCCGTTATATTGCCGTATATCGGTCGTTTTACGAATCCGAAAAACGGATAGGCAAGGCATAATACGATAATGGCTCCGATTAAAATCCAGCCTTCCGAAGTAGTCAGAAAAAGACTGAAACGGTTGATCGGAATAGTGGTGGTTTTGGTAATAACCATCAGCAGGTATATGATGAAAAATAAAACGATCAAATAAATGAAATACTTGAATGCTCTGATAGGATATCGTTCCATAATGTCGAATGTTAGGATTTGTATTTTAAGTTAATGTTTATTATTGCCTGTATTCGTCCGGCGTTTATATATAACAGGAACGGAGAATAAATTATTATTTTTGTCCTGTACGGTTATTTTAATGGATAAAAATTCCGCCGATGAAACTCCGTTCGATATTTTCCGCCTGCCGCCGTGTAAAGGTACTCTTTTTCCCGGAATTATGCACAAGCTGTAAGCGAAAACTTGTGGAGGGGGAACATGTACTTTGTACTTCGTGCCGGATGGATATTCCGTTGACTTACGAATGGGAATATCATGATAACGAAGTGTTTAAGTTATTCAAAGACCGTTCCTTTTTAGTGGAGGAAGCTACCTCTTTTTTCTATTACCGCAAAGGGAGCGGATTCAGTAAGGCGGTGCAAAACCTGAAATTTCACCATCAGTGCGCTGTCGGAGAGGAGTTGGGAGAATGGTACGGGCGTAAGTTGAAAGAGTGCAGGCTCGGTTATGATAAGGCCGATGCGATTGTCCCTTTGCCGCTTCATCCTTCCCGCCGGCGTGCCCGCGGATATAACCAGTCGGAGTATATAGCGAAAGGGTTGTCGGCAGCTCTCGGTGTTCCTCTCGATACGAAAAGTATCGTCCGGAAAGTAAAGACCAAACCACAGTCGAGAACGGCAGTGCGGGAAGAACGCTGGAGCAATACCGAAGATGCCTTTTTTGTAAATTGTCCTGAAAAATTGGCCGGGAGAAATATTATTTTGGTAGATGATGTATTGACGACGGGAGCAACATTGCTTTCCTGCATCCGGGCTATCGAGAAAACCGGGGCGGATTGCCGGATATGGATAGCGGTACTCTCTTCGTCTCCCAAACGGGCGTCCCGATAAGCATCGCAGGATGAACGGAGCTCTTTTTATTGTCTGAATTATTATTAACTTTGCCGAAAATATCTCTTTCCAATGCAAGATAAAATATTGATTCTGGATTTCGGTTCCCAATACACGCAACTGATAGCGCGTAGGGTGAGGGAACTGAATGTATATTGTGAAATACATCCGTTTAATAAGGTTCCTGCCTTAGATGGTTCCGTTAAGGGGGTGATTTTGTCGGGAAGCCCTTATTCCGTGAGGGATGCGGAAGCTCCCCAAATAGACCTTTCTGCCATTAAAGGGCGTATGCCTTTGTTGGGAGTTTGTTATGGGGCGCAATATCTGTCGCATAAATACGGAGGCGAAGTAGCTCCTTCGGCAACTCGTGAATACGGGCGTGCCATGTTGTCGAAAACGGATGAGCAGAATCCTTTGATAAAAGGGATGAGCGGTCATTCGCAGGTGTGGATGTCGCATGGGGATACTATTGTGAAGATTCCGGACAATTACAAAATTATCGCCAGTACGAACGATGTGCCGGTAGCCGCTTTTCAGGTAGAAGGAGAGCAGACATGGGGAATACAGTTCCATCCCGAAGTTTATCATTCGACTGAAGGTACACTGTTATTGAAAAATTTCGTTGCCGATATATGCGGTTGTAAACAGGATTGGACCCCGGCCTCTTTTGTGGAAAGTACGGTGAAAGAGTTGAAGGAGAAGTTGCGGAACGACCGAGTGATTCTGGGATTGTCGGGCGGAGTGGATTCTTCCGTGGCAGCCGAACTGCTGAACCGGGCTATCGGGAAAAACTTGGTTTGTATTTTTGTCGATACCGGATTGTTGCGTAAAAATGAGTTCGAAGAGGTGTTGGAGTCCTATAAGCAAATGGGCTTGAATGTGATAGGCGTGAAAGCGTCCGCTAAATTTTTTGCCGATTTGAAGGGGGTTACCGACCCGGAAGCGAAACGAAAGATTATCGGTCGTGACTTTATCGAAGTGTTCGATGAGGAGGCGCAGAAAATCGAAGATGCCAAATGGCTGGCACAAGGAACTATCTATCCCGATGTGATAGAGTCGGTGTCGGTAAACGGTCCTTCCGTGACGATAAAATCTCATCATAACGTAGGCGGACTGCCGGAAAAAATGAATTTGAAGATAGTAGAGCCGTTGCGTTTGCTGTTTAAGGATGAAGTGCGCCGGATAGGGCGTGAGATGCATGTGCCGGAAAATATATTGGGCAGGCATCCTTTCCCCGGACCGGGATTGGGAATCCGAGTATTGGGTGAAGTGACGGAAGAAAAGGTGCGTATTCTTCAGGAAGCCGACCGGATTTTTATCGATGGTTTGAAAGAGAACGGACTTTACGACCAGGTATGGCAGGCAGGGGTTATGTTGCTGCCGGTACAGAGTGTCGGTGTGATGGGCGATGAACGGACTTATGAACGGTGCGTCGCTTTGCGTGCAGTGACCTCGACCGACGGAATGACAGCCGACTGGGTGCATCTGCCTTACGAATTCTTGGCTAAAATTTCGAATGAGATAATTAATAGAGTACGCGGAATTAACAGGGTTGTTTATGATATCAGTTCTAAACCGCCTGCAACGATAGAGTGGGAGTAATCCGACTCGATGATGAAAATTTGTCAACCGGCTCTGTTCGATAAGAATGGAGCCGGTTTTTAGTGAGAATCGATTCGACAGCCGGAATAGCGTTGTTATCGAATTTTATGATTTTGGCAATATGTGGGGAAGCCGGAATAAGTTATGTCGGCTTGAGGAGAAATGCGGTAGAGGCTTGAATGAAAATGAAAATCCGGCAGAGGTATTCCCTGCCGGATTCGTATTCAGGTCGTTTCGGATTAGAAACGCCATGCTGCAGTTAATTGCAGGTTACTGTTATTCCCTTTCATAAAGCGGGTGCCATCGACTTTTTCAAAAGTTTTGGTAAGGCCGATTGCATAACGCAAGTCGAACATTAAGCCGAAATCGAATTCATAACCGATACCGACTACCAAATCGAGTACGGTGTTATTCAGAGCATCCTTGATGAAATGTTTCTCCTGGCCGGACAGAATATCTCCGGAAATCTTTTTCTTTACCAGGAAAGAGGCCTGAGGGCCGACTACCATGTTGAATCCGCCTACCGGATAAAATTTCGCCAATACCGGTACATTGATATAGTTCATATTCGCTTTGATGCCCGGAATTTCCGGAAAATCTTTGGATTTGATTTTATGAAGTCCTTCCTGAGAATACAATACGTCGCCTTCCAATGCAAAAGCATCTGTGAAACGATAGTCGATAAAGATACCTGCAGCGAAGCCGACACGCCAGTCATTCGTGATACTGCTGTGTTTCCCTACCATGTCGGTCAGGTTCATCCCTGCTCTGATACCGTAACCGAAACGAGGTTGGGCTGCTGCTGTTAGTCCGATGGATATTAATCCGATCATTAGTAAAAATTTTTTCATAATACACATTTTTAATTAATAATATTAAATAGGGTTTCTATAAAATAAATATGTCCTTCTTCTGAATCTGAATTCAGTTGAAGAACATATTAACAATATCCGTGCAAAAATTATTCGCAGCAGCGGATAATCACTTTTAATTCTTATCGGTCAATTTATATAATTTATCGCCTCTTCGTACTAATTGGGGCGTGACAAGCGAACATTTTTCCCCTTGTACAGCCGTTTGTACGGGCATTAGGTCAACCCGTATCTCTTCTGCTTTTAACTCGACCACGCCGGTTGTTTCACCCAATATTATCAATTCCTCTCCGGTCTGTAAAGGAGCTGCCTCGATTAAAATTTCGGCAACCGACAGTTTTTTAAAGAAATTGGTGACTTTCCCTACGTAAACTTTCTTTTTTGTTGCGGAAGAGCCGTAATGTCGGCTCCACTCACCCAATTTCTGCCCTAAATAATAGCCTCCCCAGAATCCCCGGTTGAAAACCGTGCTTAGCTTTTCTTTCCATTTTGCGACGGATTCATTTGAAAAACTACCGTCGATAACGGCGTTGATCGCTTCGTCGTAACATTCGCATACCCGTTTTACGTACTCTGCAGACCGGGCACGCCCTTCTATTTTCAAAACCCGTACTCCCGCTTCCAGCAATTCGTCCAGAAAGTCGATAGTACAAAGGTCTTTGGGGGACATGATGTATTGATTCTCTATTAGCAATTCGGCTCCGGTATCTTTGTCCCGTACTTCGTATGCACGCCGGCATATCTGGCGGCAGCTGCCCCGGTTCGCCGATTTGTCCGCATCGTGCAGGCTCAGGTAACATTTCCCCGATACCGCCATGCAGAGGGCTCCGTGGGCGAACATTTCTATCTTGATCAATTCTCCGTGCGGCCCTCTGATATTCTGTTTCCGGATTTCATCGTAAATATGGCGTACCTGTTTCAGATTCAGCTCCCGTGCCAATACGACCACATCGGCGAAAGCGGCGTAGAAACGAAGCGTTTCCGTATTGGATACGTTCAGTTGGGTGGAGATATGCACTTCTGTTCCGACAGACCGGGCATAGGTGATTGCAGCCTGGTCGGAAGCGATGATAGCCGTTATGCCTGCCTTCTTTGCGTGGTCTATGATTTCATGCATCGTTGCAATATCTTCGTCGTAGAGGATGCAGTTTACCGTAAGGTAACTTTTAATGCCGTGCTCTTTACAGATAGTGACGATTTTTTCCAGGTCCTCTAAAGTGAAATTGAATGAGGATTGCGAACGCATGTTCAGTTTTTCCACCCCGAAATAGACCGAGTCTGCCCCGCCTTGTATCGCTGCCATCAACGATTCGTAAGAACCGACAGGCGCCATTAATTCTATATCTTTTCTTGTTAATTCTGCCATAATGGAATTTTCCCTTTTCCCGGATTACGGGACAAAACCGTTATTTGTTTCGTTTCAACAGCATCATGGATAATTCGTGCAACGGGGCTTTGCGTTCTTTTTCGAGAGGCAGACTGTCCAATATGGACATGGCTTTGTCGAAATAATCGTTAATGGCCTGTTGCGTGTATTCCTGAATACCATATTTATCGTATATGGCACATACTTCGGGTAGTTTTTTCGCTATCGGCAGGTTTCCGGACATGAGTTTCTTCAATCGTTCCGCATCTTCTTTCGATGCTTTTTCCAATGTACTGATAAACAGGAAAGTTTTTTTCCCTACCATGATATCTCCTCCGATAGTCTTGCCGAAACTTTTGGAATCGCCGTAAGTGTCGAGCAGGTCGTCCTGTATCTGGAATGCGATGCCGAGGTCGATGCCGAAACGATACAGACTTTCGCATATTTCAGAGGATGCATTCCCGATCAAAGCACCCATTTTCAGCGCTCCGGCAATCAATACCGACGTTTTCATCGTAATCATGCGGATATATTCCTGCATACTTACATTTTCGGCATTTTCGAAATTGATGTCGTATTGTTGCCCTTCGCATACTCCGATAGCGAATTCATTGAATGTTTTTAACAGTTGCGGCAATCGGGCTTCAGGCGATTGATTCAACAGACGATATGCGCAAATCAACATGGCGTCGCCCGACAGAATGGCGATATTCTCATTCCATTTTACATGTACCGTGGGGCGGGAACGCCGATAATCGGCTTTATCCATAATATCGTCGTGCAATAAGGTGAAATTATGGAATACCTCTACTGCCATGGCTGCGGGAAAAGCTTTCTCCAAATCGTCTGTGAACATATTGGCAGCCATCAGCAATGCCACGGGACGTAATCGCTTCCCTCCTGCTGCCAATGTATATTCGATGGGTTCGTATAAAAGTCGAGGCTCTCTGTCGAACTTGAACTCTTGTATCTTTTTTTCGCAAATTTCAAGGAGTTGTTCTAAAGAGTACATTTTTAATGTTTTTAAAGTTTTTATTATAAAATTGACGCAAAGAAAGAAAAATTTTTTAAATTTGAACAATTACATTATTAATTATTAAAAAATAAAGATAAAATGAAACAACTGGTTGTAGGTATCGATATCGGAGGAACTAACTCGGTGTTCGGTTTGGTTGACAGAGAAGGTAATATGTATGGAGAGGGTGTAGTACCCACGAGAAAATATCCTGATTTTGACCAATATCTGGAAGAACTTTATATCGGCATCAATAATTTGTTAAAGACCGTAGATATAGAATATGAATTGGTAGGTATCGGCATCGGTGCTCCATGTGCCAACCATTATAAGGGGACGATAGATAACGCTGCAGACCTTGTATGGAAAGGGGTGTTGCCTTTTACGGAAAAGATGAAACGTTATTTCCCGAATCTTCCGGTAATTCTTACTAACGACGCAAATGCCGCTGCTATCGGAGAAATGATATACGGCGGTGCGAAAGGGATGAAAGATTTTATCGTAGTGACTTTAGGTACCGGAGTGGGCAGCGGTTTTGTCGCTAACGGGCAATTAGTATATGGACACGACAGTTTTGCCGGAGAATTGGGACACGTTATCGTAAACCATACGGGCCGTATGTGCGGTTGCGGACGTAAAGGTTGTTTGGAAACCTATGCTTCTGCAACAGGTATCAAACGTACTGCATTCAAGCTGTTGGCAGACCATATCGAAGACAGTGAATTCAGAAATATATCTTATAACGACCTGACGGCTGAAATGATAACCAAAGCTGCTTTGAACGGCGATCCGTTGGCTATCGAAGCATACGAATATACCGGTATGGTATTGGGACGTGCTTTGGCTGATGCTGTTGCGATTACGAGCCCGGAAGCGATCTTCTTGTTCGGCGGTTTGGCTAAGGCAGGAAAATATATTTTCGAACCGACGAAGAAATATATGGAAATGTATATGTTGTCCAATTTCCGGAATAAGGTGAAATTGTTGCCTTCCGCTATCGATGGCAAGAATGCGGCTGTATTGGGTGCTTCGGCCTTGGTATGGCAAGAAAAAGACGGTGAAAACTAATTTCCGAACTTAAATAAATGAATGAGAGGAGGTCTGCCTGAAAAGGCGCCTCCTCTTTGTCTTAAATTGTCTCTTCGGCTTTTATGGAGATAGAAAGATATAAAACGGTTGCTTTTACGGGATATCGGACACATAAAATTCTCCGGCCGGGAATTCCTGTGGCGGTGCTGGAGAATATCCGTTGTGAATTGAAAACCGTCCTTCGTAAATTATATGGGGAAGGGTACCGGGTTTTCCTTTCGGGAATGGCCGAAGGATTCGATTTGCTGGCTGCGGAAGAGGTTCTTCTGTTAAAACGGGAATTTTCGGATGTGAAATTGATAGGCGTATTGCCGTTTAGAAAACAGGCTCTGAAATATAGCCGTTCCGATAGAGAACGGTATGAATCGATTCTTAAGGAATGTTCTTTTGTAGAATTACTTTCCGAACAGTATTACCAGGGATGTTATTTTGCCCGAAATGATTTTTTGGTGGAACATTGTTCGGTGATAATCTGTTATTATGACGGGCAAAAAGGGGGGACGGAATATACGGTAAAGAGAGCGGGAGAAGCGGGAATTCCTGTGATTAATCTGTACGACAAAATTTTCGGTCTGTTTTGAGTTTCGGAGCACTATCCGAAAAAGAAAAGAGTCGGAGGCATAAATAATTTTCGGAGAGTTAATCGAAGATTCCGGAAATTTGCATTTGGCAGCATTGAGATGAGCATTACAGGGATAAAAAAAAGCCTGCTTCTAGCAGGCTTTTTTGAATGGTATTTTTAATTTAAAGTCTGATCGATAAATTTGAAAATATCTCCTTCCAATCCTTCGAACCGGCCGATAATTTTACCTTGCGGATCGATAAGGATGCGGCACGGATATTCTTCCACTTTATAGAGGTCTGTAACATCTGCAAAGTCATTACGGGAAACGGAGTTTTCATCGAATCCTTGTATATTTCTGACATGTTTCCACGGAAGGTTCGCGCGTGCTGCTGCCCAGTCGAATTCGCTGTCTCCGCAGTTGATTCCCAATATCTCCAGTTTCGGAGCATATTTGTTGTAGTATTCTATCATTTTCGGGAATTCGGCTTTACTGATAGTGTTCCAGTTTCCCCAAAAATCAAGCAGTACATATTTACCTTTACCTTTCAGCGAAGAAAGGGATAAAAGTTTGTCGGACGGATCAGGTAAAGTGAAATTAGGAGCCTGTTGTCCGGCCGATACCTCTTTTTTCGCTTCTTTCCGGAGTTTTGCCAGGTCAACGCGCTTTATTGTCTGACGGTAGATCAAGCCGGAAATACTGTCCTGTAAAGAGGGGTCTAATAAAGGAAAATATTTCAACAAAGAATCGCCGGACATCATGGATGTATAGAAAAGCGATAATTGCTTGTCGGGATGCTGGCTTACATATTGGGCACGAACACCGGTCATCTGTTGAAATAACCGGTTGATCTCTTTCTGTATATTTACGATTTCCGGATTGGCCGGCTCTTTTGCCAACATATCGTAATAAGCGATAAACTGGTCATAATAGGCATCTTTAATGTCGTTTAACGAGGCCTCTACCGTTACGAAATCTTGTCCGAATGCAGAAGAGCCCTCTACGATATAATCGACCCGTTTAGGTTGATACTGGGCTTTTACAACGAGTTTCTCGCCCGGAAAAGCATTGAAGAGAACGTCTTTTGTTTCCGTATCGTTTGTTTGACCGCTTAGAATGCAATAAGTCATAGGATAATATATTTCCTTAGCAACCAATATCTTTCCGTTTCTGACGACTACGGTATCCAATTCTCTGCCCATTCCTCCGAGAGGAAAAGATTGTATATAAACTGTGTCGTTTTGGTATCCGTCTAAATGGGCGATAATGCTTCCTTCCGGAGTTTTCCCGCAAGAAGCGAGCAGTGCCATAAAGGATAGAGTTGCCAAATGAAGTTTCCGCATAATGTTTTTCCTTCCGTTAATGTTTCTTCGTTTTTTATAGTTTCAAAATCTTCTGTTTCGGATTGACTACAAATATAATATAATTATCATGAATTGAAAATTAAAAAAGAAAGCGAATGGCGTAAAGATTCGCAACGTTTTGTTTTGCGGTTAAAAGATATTTTAATGTAAAGAATAACCGTTATTGTCGAAATCTCAATGCCAGAGCCGTTAATGCCGTTATACCATATACAAGGGCCTCTTCGTTCGGATAGAATGTAGCACTATGGAGGTTTGAGGTTTCTGTCCCATCGGTATGTCCTACTCCCAACCGGAAAAATACAGAAGGGTATTGCTGGGTGTAAAAACCGAAATCTTCTCCGGTCATGCGCATATCGAGATATTCTACATGGGCAGGAGATACCAGTTCTTCCAGTACATTGCGGACAATTTGGGTATATTCCGGATTATTTCTCACACAAGGATACCCTCGGGAAATATTGACGGCTATTTTTACGCCGTATGCCGAAGCTATGCCGTTTGCGATCTCTTCTATGCGTTGCAGGGATTTATTGCGCCACTCTTCATCCATTGTCCGGAATGTTCCTTCGATATGAACGTTATCGGGAATTACGTTGGTAGCCCCTTCAGCTATGAAACGGCCGAAAGAGAGAACCGTAGGCAGGATAGGATTGGCATTGCGCGATACAATGGTCTGTAAAGCGGTAATCAAAGTGGCTCCTGCCGTTACCGGGTCGGTCAGGGTATGGGGAAGAGCACCGTGCCCTCCTTTTCCCGTGATCGTAAAACGGACTTCGTCGGTAGAGGCCATGTATAGCCCTTCACGGGTTCCGTATGAGCCGGCCGGTATTTCGGGAGCTACATGCTGAGCGATAAAGACTTTCGGAGAAAAATCTTTGAAAACACCCTCCTTTAAAACAATCGAGGCTCCGCCGGGATTTTGTTCTTCTCCAGGCTGAAAAAGCCCTAGTACAGTACCGGAGAAAGTATTTTTCCGTTTGTTCAGCGAGAGTAATGCACCTAACAGGGAAGCTGTATGGATATCGTGCCCGCATGCATGCATTGCCCCGTTACGGGAGGCGAAAGGAACCGGCGTTTTTTCGCAGATAGGAAGGGCATCCATATCGGCACGTAAAACTACAACGTCGTCCGAAGGTGAATCATTGCCGTCGATACGGGCTAAAATCCCTGTTCCCGCTACTTTACGATGAGAAATTCCTGCTTCGTCGAGAAGGGAACTCAACAGGGCAGAAGTACGTTCTTCCCGGAATGAGAGCTCGGGATGTTCGTGTATTTCCCGCCTGATACTTCTGATTTTTCCGAACAACTCTTTTGCTTCGTTAAACAAAGAGTGGTAAGCCGATTCTTTTTCTTTCATCATTCGTCGAAATTTTAATATATGGGAAGTCGAATAATAGAAGTATCTGCAAAATTTGTACTGTTTCGGATAAAATGGAAGCTAAAAAACAGCTTCAGCGATTTTTTCTATATTATCGGCATTTCCCATGGTATAAAAATGCAGTACGGGGATTCCTGCTGCCTTTAACTCTTCGCATTGGCGGATTGCCCATTCGATACCGACTTGGCGCACCTCTTTGTTATCGGCACATTTCAATACCCGGGCAGTCAACTCTTCCGGAATATCCACATGGAAAGTCGGGGGCAGCATGGTTAATTGCCTTTTTGTCGAGAACGGCTTCAACCCCGGTATAATAGGTACGTTGATTCCTGCTTTCAGGCATCGTTCCTTGAAATCGAAAAATCTGCCGTTGTCGAAAAACATTTGGGTTACGATATAGTCGGCTCCGGCATCTACTTTCTTTTTCAGGTATTCGATGTCGATAGAAGGATTGGGTGCTTCGGCATGTTTTTCCGGGTAGCCTGCTACTCCTACGCAAAAATCGGTACGGGAAATACTTTCTACTTCCGCATCTATGAAATGTCCTTCGTTCATGCCGATAATTTGTTCTACCAATTCGAAGGCGTGGAGGTGCCCGTTAGGAGTGGCCTGGAATGTTTTTTCCCCTTTCAGGGTGTCGCCTCGAAGAGCCAGTACGTTATGGATACCTAAAAAATTAAGGTCTATCAGTGCATCTTCCGTATCGTATTTGGAGAATCCTCCGCAGATCAGGTGGGGAACTACCTCTACTCCGTAACGGGCCATGATAGCGGCTGAAATAGCTACCGTTCCCGGGCGTTTGCTGACCGATAGCTTTTCCAGCAATCCGTTTTCCCGTTCTACATATTTTACCTCCTCACGGTGGTAGGTTACATTGATGTAGGCAGGGTTGAAACGAATCAGACGGTCGATGGTTCTATATATGGTGCTGATGTCGTCCCCTTTCAGAGGAGGGAGCATCTCGAAAGCAAACCGGCACTCTTTTCCTGCGGTTGCCTCGTTTATAATGTCGATTATCTTCATTGTCAGGTGTTGAAATATTTTGATTTTTCATGGGCGAATATCATTCCGCTGATCGAAGCGACCGGATTCATCATCATACTTTCCGTCAGGGTGACACCGATGTTTTTTTCTGCTTCCAATAATTTGAAAAGGATCTGTTTGTTGCGGTGGTCAGGACAGGCCGGATAGCCGAAGGCCGGCCGGATTCCCCGGTATTCTCCCCGCAATATCCGTTCGATCTCCATCGGTTCGTCAGGGGCATATCCCCATATCTCGGTACGGACCTTATAATGCAGGTATTCCGCCAGGGCTTCTGCAAGTCGGTCGGATAGCAGCTTTACCATAATCGAAAAATACGGATCACCTTCCGCAGCATATTTTTGGGATAGTTCATCGGTCCCTAATCCTGCCGTCAGTGCGAAAAGCCCGATATAGTCATGTTTCCCGCTCTCTATGGGAGCGATAAAATCGGCTAATGAGAGATTCTCTTCCCCTTCCTTCTTCTTTTTTCGGTTACGTCCAACCGGAATGCGTGCCAACTCTTCCTTATAATCCGTATTCTTATAAAGGATGATTTCTTCCTGTTCGGAGAGGGCGGGGTAAATCTCCATTACGGATTTGGCTCGGATTGAATTGCCGGTAATAATATCGTCTAGTAATTTATTGGCATCGTCGAATAATTTTTTCGCTTCTTCTCCTTTTTCTTTGTCCTCGAATATTCTGGGATAACGTCCTGTAATGTCCCACGCAGCGAAAAACATCGTCCAGTTGATAAAGGGGCGAATTTCCTGTAAAGGAATATTATCGAATAATATTCGTCCTGTTTTTACCGGTATGGGAATATGGTTGAAGTCGAAGCGGGCGCGGTTTGTCCTGGCTTCTTCCAAAGTCAGCAGTTCTTTTTCCGCTTCTTTCTTATAATATTCTTCCCGTTGCAGGGCTTGTTTCTGTGCTATGCGACGCATCTCTTCCACACGGTTCGCCCCTACGATTTCAGATAAGACCTTTACGCAGGTAGAAGCGTCTTTGGTCTGTACTACGCATCCTTTATACAGAGGGGCTAATTTTACTGCCGTATGTAATTGGGAAGTGGTTGCACCTCCTACCATGACTGGAACTTGTTCTCCTTGTTTGTCCAACAGGCTGATTACATTCGCCATTTCATCTAAGGAAGGAGTGATCAACCCGCTCAGCATAACGGCATCGGCCTGCTCCTTTTTAGCGGTTTCCAATATCTTTTCCGGGGGAGTCATCACGCCTAAATCGATTACTTTATATCCGTTGCAGGACAATACTACGGAGACGATATTTTTGCCGATGTCGTGTACGTCGCCTTTGACGGTGGCGATAACTACTTTCCCGGCTGTGGAAGAGGTTGTATCTACCTTCTCCTGTTCGATATAAGGGTTCAGTACATCTACCGCCCGTTTCATTACCCGAGCGCTTTTGACCACCTGCGGGAGGAACATTTTCCCTTCTCCGAAAAGTTTTCCTACATGGTTCATACCGTCCATCAAAGGGCCTTCTATTACTTTTAACGGCGAAGACAGTTCCCGCATCGCTTCGAGTGTGTCTTCTTCGATGTAATCGGTGATCCCTTTCATCAATGCGAAAGAGAGCCGTTCCGATACGTTGCTTTCTCTCCATTTCATTTTATCGGAGGCGTGCATCGTTTCGTTATGCCCTTCCTGTTCTTTGATTTTCTGTGCGAAAGTTATCAGTCGTTCGGTCGCATCTTTGTCCCTGTTGAGGACGACATCTTCTACCGCTTTCAGTAACGGTGGTTCTATATCTTCATATACCTGCAACATGCCGGCATTCACGATACCCATGTCCATCCCCGCCCGGATAGCATGGTACAGAAATATGGAGTGCATCGCTTCCCGTACCGCATTATTGCCCCGGAAAGCAAAAGAGAGGTTGCTCACCCCGCCGCTTACTTTTGCATAGGGGCAGTGCTCCTTTATCCACCGGCAGGCACCGATGAAATCGACGCCGTAACGGTCGTGTTCCTCTATTCCGGTAGCGATGGAAAGTATATTGGGATCGAAAATAATATCTTCGGGAGGAAATCCGTCGGTTGTCAGTAAAGCGTATGCACGCCCGGCGACTTCGATCTTACGGGCGTAAGTATCTGCCTGTCCTTGTTCGTCGAACAGCATGACTACGGCTGCACAACCGAAACTGCGTATCATACGGGCATGTTTCAGAAACTCCTCTTCCCCCTCTTTGAGAGATATGGAATTGACGATACATTTGCCTTGTACACAGCGTAAAGCGGTTTCTATTACTTCCCATTTCGACGAATCTATCATTACCGGTACTTTGGCGATGTCGGGTTCCGAAGCAATCAGATTCAGAAATACGGAGATGGCTTTTTTGCCGTCTATCATGGCATCGTCCATGCAAATATCTATTACCTGGGCTCCGTTTTCTACCTGAGTTCGTGCGATAGAAAGCGCCTCTTCGTATTTTTCTTCCCGGATAAGCCGGGCGAATTTCGCAGAACCGGCTACGTTAGCCCGTTCTCCTATATTGATGAAATTGATTTCAGGCGTTATATAGAGCGGTTCCAACCCGCTAAGGCTCGTAATGTGTTTCGGTCGTAGAATCTGCCGGGGGGCATATCGCTTTGCCGATTCGGCGATTCGGGATATGTGTTCAGGAGTAGTGCCGCAGCAGCCTCCGATAATATTGACCAACCCTTCCGATAAAAACGGTTCTGTCAGACGTTCCATGAGTTCGGGGGATTGGCTGTATGCTCCGAAACCGTCCGGTAATCCGGCGTTAGGATGTGCGGAAACTGCACAGGCGGCTATTGTGCTTAACTGTTTCAGGTAGGGATACATCAATTCTGCCCCGAAAGAGCAGTTCAACCCTACGCTTAACAGGTTCTCCGCATGAGAGAGCGATACGTAAAAGGCTTCTATCGTCTGTCCCGACAGAATCCTGCCTGACGCATCCGTAATGGTCCCGGATAACATGACCGGTATTCGCAAACCTCTTTGGCGGCATACCTTTCGGTGTGCCATTATGGCTGCTTTAGCATTCAGCGTATCGAATATGGTTTCGATGAGTATCAAGTCGCAGCCTCCGTCTATCAATCCTTCTATCTGGGTCGTATAGGCAGCGAGCAGCGTATCGAACGTAATGTTCCGGTAGGCAGGATTATTCACGTCGGGCGATATGGAAAGGGTGCGGTTGGTAGGCCCTACGGAGCCTGCTACGAAACGGGGTTTCTCCGGCGTACTGTATTGCGACGCTATCTTCCCCGCTAATAATGCGGCATGATAATTCAGTTCGTAAACACAGCTTTCCAAACCGTAATCGGCCATTGAAACGGCGTTGGCATTGAAACTGTTGGTCGTTAATATATCGGCGCCTGCTTCCATATAGCCCCGGTGTATCTCTTCGATAATGTCAGGGCGTGTCAGAACCAGCAGGTCGTTGCAGCCTTTCAGCTCGATGTTCCATTTGGCAAAACGTTCACCCCGGAAATCCTCCTCTGTGAGATTATAGCGTTGTATCATAGTTCCCAACGCTCCGTCCAACACCAGTATCTTCTCTTCTAGCTCTTTTCGTATCTCTTTTTTTTGCATCTTTTTGTCGTAAACGGAAATTACCGTTTCTTTTTGTTTCGATGTCGAACCTTTTATGCTATTTTGCAGGGGATATCGCTATTTCAAAAAGTTTCGGCCAATTTTTCCCGGTAACATATATTTTGTTGTGTTCCTTATCGTAAGCGATACCGTTTAAAACATCGGTTTCTGGGCGTATATCGCTTCGTTCCAGCAATCCGGGGGCATGAACGATGCCGTTTACAGCTCCCGTAACCGGATTGATTCTTAAGATAATGTCGAATCCGTACACATTCGCCCATATTTCCCCGTTAATCCATTCCAATTCATTTATATAAGGGATAGAACCTTCGGGAGTATAGACCTGTATCGTACGGATGGTGGAAAAAGTATCGGGATCCAATACCGAGATATAATGTGTTCCATCGCTCATATAAAGCACTTCCCCGTCGGTCGTGATGCCCCATCCCTCCGTATTGTAACTTTTCCGTTCCAGTTCGTTCAGGCTTTCCGGGTCGAGGATAAAACAAGTGTTTTCTTTCCACGTAAGCAGGTACATCTGATCGTTCAGAAAGGTCAATCCTTCTGCGAAATAGCGGGCATCTAAATTCTCTTCCTGTTCGGCTTTCATGGAAGGGAAATTCAGGATATGAACGTATGATTTATCGTATTCTCCGCTACTTTCATAGAGTTTCCCTTTGTAAAATTCCAATCCTTGCGTATAAGCGTTCCGGGAGTGGGGATAAGTTCGGACTATGGCTGCCCTGTAATCTTTCGGAGCGGCTGCGGGTAACAGGGTAAAACTTCCGGAGCGCGATTCTTTATGTCCGTCGGAGAATAGTTCTATCCGGAAACCTGTCTTCCCGACCGGTGTCTCTCCCGATGTTTCGATAGTCCATTGTTTGTCGGTAGGGGGGAGCGTATTCTGTACCCCGTTCAGATAGAGGAATGCCGAATCTATCTGTTTGTCGCTCTCGAAGCCGATATTTATAGTATCTCCTTGTTTGAAATTTTTGTCTCCTATGGGAAAGATCGATTTGCTAATCGTTACGGCAGGAGCGGCTATACTTTTATCCGGAACGGTGCTTTCTTGCGTTTCGGTAGGCTTATTCTGGTTGTTTCCGCATGAAACGGCTGCTCCCAGCAGAAGCAAAAGCGTGATATATATAAGGTTCTTTCCCATAAAACCAGATTTATTTTCCCTCTTGTATCTCGATCTGTTCCGAATAATTCCGTATTTCTTGTTCCTTGTCCCTGTTGCAGATCAGCAAAATGTCTCCGCTATCGGCGATAATGTAGTTATCCAATCCTTCTATTATGGCACTTTTATTTCCTGCAAGTTTTATCAGACAGTTGGAGGTATTGACCAGATGCGTTTTTCCTGTGACTACGGCGTTATTGTTTTCGTCTTTCTTACTGTGGATGAAAAGCGATCTCCATGTCCCTACGTCGGACCAACCGAAATCGGCGCAATAAACATAAACATTTTCCGCATGCTCCATAATTCCGTAATCGATCGATATGTTCCGGCATTCCGGATATACGGAATTGATATATTCCTGTTCTTTTTCCGTGCAATAGATATCGGCTCCCTCCTCGAAAATAGTATCTATTTCCGGGATGTGTTTTTCAAAAGCATGAATAATGCTGTCTAAACTCCATATGAAAATTCCCGAATTCCAGAAAAATTCCCCGCTTTCAACGAATAATTTCGCCAATTCTTCGTTGGGCTTTTCCGTAAAGGTTTTTACTTTATAAATCGGGTTACCGCTGTCGTTATTGTTGATTTGGATATAACCGTATCCGGTTTCGGGACGGTTAGGCTTAATCCCTATTGTCATCAGCACGTCGTTTTTTTCGGTAAATTCGACAGCCTCTTTTAAAATTCGGATAAATTCGTGTTCATTGGTGATCAAATGGTCGGACGGAGCGACAATCATCGTTGCCTGCGGAGCCGTAGCAGCAATACGGTGGGCGGCATAAGCAATACATGGAGCCGTATTCCTTCTTACCGGTTCGCATAAAACTTGCTCTTCTTTCAGTTCCGGCAACTCCTCTAAAACGAGTTTTTTGTATTGGTCGCTGGTTACAACCAAAAAGTTCTCCGGCGGAACCAATGGCAAAAAACGTTCGTATGTCTGGCGGATAAAAGTTTTGCCTGTCCCCAATATATCGATAAATTGTTTAGGCCGCTCTTTCCGGCTTAACGGCCAAAAGCGGCTGCCGATTCCCCCCGCCATAATTACGCAGTAACAACTATTGCCTTTTTCCATTTAATTCCTTGTTTTGATATGGATATTCGATATATAAATTCTTAATTACAAAGATAAAGAATAAAAATAAAAGACAAAGAGGAAGAAACGCGAGGAATACGGAAATTTTGGAAAATCCGTTTATTTCCTGCCGGAAAAGATACGGCAGTTCGGCAATTACAATGCTTGTACAAAGTCAGGACCGTTCTCGTCCTCTTTAATGACAATATCCAAATGGGTAACTAAACCTCTTAAATTCTGCTCTGAAAACACGGTCTTTTTTAATCGGTTCGTCGAAGGGTCGATTGAAAAGTTGAAAGCAGAGGAGAAATCGACTTTCTCTAAATTCGTTTTGAAAAAAGAGGTTCTGGAGAGGTCGCACCGGTCGAAAACGGAGCTTGTCAAATCGGCTTCGTCAAAACAGGCTTCATAGAGATTACAGCAGATAAATGAACAGTTGCGGATTTTAATACCGTAAAAATTGACATAATTCAAAGCCGATTTCTCAAAGTGGAATATTCCTGAAAATTTGCTGATGCCGGAAAAGTCGGCTCCGGTCGTTTTACAATCGATGAACCGGACATCCTTTAGGTTTCCGGTGAATTTTGCAAGGGTGAAATTGCATTGCTTGAATACACATTTTTCGAAATAGGGGTTATTTATTGTCTGATTTGAAAAATTGCAGCCGATGAATGTGCAGTTGTAATATTCATCTTGTAGTTCTGTTACGGAAAAGTCCGTTTTTTCGATAACTCCGGAGCAATCGTCTGTTTTATTCATATTTTCTGTCGGGTCGAGAATGATAACTTTTATGGAAAAATACGAAATCTTACCCGGTTGTGAAAATTTTATTTTGTCTTGACCGGAAAAAATATCGGCATGAAAACGATAATTAGCTCGGAATTAGCAGGGGGACAGGGGAAATTTTGACAGTGCGGTATTTATTCTGTTTCGATTTCCAGGTTCAGTTCATCGATAAGCAATTTACTGCCCGGTGCTCCTTTGGAGAAAGTCAGGTCATTGCTGGAGGTTGCGATGATGGCTAACCTGTAAAATGCTTTGGAGGGATTGTAATCCTTGCCGGGGAGATAGGTTAGTGGAATGTTGAATGGAGAAAAAGAGGGATAGGAGGTTTCGGAAAAAGAGATAACTCCTTTTGCAATGATATTGGGAGCGAATAGAATTTCTGCTCCGCGGAGTATCTCTTTCTTATCGGAAGGGTTATTTACTTGGTATAGAACGACGATAACGGCGCCTTCGTCTTTTTTGCTTGTGACTGTATGTCCGTTTTCGTAATATTCCGTACCCGGAGCATAGGAGTAATACCCTTTCAGAGCAAGCGGCCTTTTACCGTTATATAAAATTCCGTATGAGATATTTTCTGAGGTAACGGACAATGTGCTAGTCGTTGTCCCGGTAAATAATAATCCGGGGAGAAGGGTTTGTGATGCGCCTGTTTTCAGCGATAGTGTGGTTAGCTCAGCCGCACTGCCTTGTTGTCCGGTAATTTTCTTTACCGGAAAATCGCCTCCTTCGACGGTAATGTCTGGGGAACTTTGATGGATTTCAGAAAGTTGTTTGTTAAGGGTTTCCCAATCTATTGGGGAGGAATAGGCGGAAAAATCGGTCCATGAATCGAGAGGGAAATCTGTTTTGTCGGAGAAAGAGGCGGCTACTTTTATCAATGTGTATTGATTGCGGGTGATGCCGTCTTCGGCAGTAACGATGTATGTGGTCTGTTCCCGGGAGAGGTCGGCAGGCCTTCCGTCGGAAGTACGGATAGTCGCTTTGGGAGAAATGGCGATAACCGGTTCGATGTTGCGTAATTCCGATTGGGAAGTTCGGGGAACGGGATAATAATAAAACGAGTTGCCGGCAATGTCGAAGTATTGGGTCTGGATATAGGAGCTTTCCAATGCGATAGAAAGAATGGCGGCCTCTGAACTCGGGATATAGTGGGTTGTCCCGTTGAAAGAGAGATCGATGCGGTCGGTAGCGGTTACTGAGGCCGTTGCATTGAATATCAGTTCGCTTCCGTTAGAAGAACCTGTAATATTGATGGAAAGGACAGTCGGGAATCCATCTTGCGAAACCGTAATTTCATTTCGTCCTTTTATTTGATAGCGGCTTTCATTTGCCGGGATTTCCGATACGGCAAGGTCTGGCAGGGTAACCGTTCCGAGCGAAGTTCCGTTGAAAATCAGTTCCCCGATAGTTAATTCGATCTTGTTGATACCTTTGGAAACTAAGGTTACCTCTTGAGTATAGACGGCAGATGTTCCTGTTTGCTCTATTTTTAAATCGCCTTTGTATTTTCCTGTGATATAAGAAGCATAATCTTCTTCCGGAACGGGCGGGTTTTCTTCGCTGCCGCCTTCCGAGCCTTCGCCGCTGTTTCCGCCTTCTTCCGGAATATCCGGCTGGGATGGTTCGTCCGATCGTTTGGTCCCGCTGACAGCAATAACGGAACTGTTACCATTCAAGGTGACAGAAAGGGTAAGCCGAATAGTTTCTCCCGATATTTCTCCGGCGATTTCAAAACAGGCCGGAATGTTCTTGCCTTGTATCACTAAAGGGACTTCTTGTTTCCCCGACAGATTATGAACTATCAGTTCGTTGTCTGCCGTGCCGGAAGTTTTTTGAATGACGATAATTCCCGGAATAGCAAAATCGGATATGTCGGAAGAAGCGAATGAAAAGTTTTTGATTATTAAAACGATTGTCTTTTCGGTTTCGGCCGTTAAAACGATTTCTTTTGTTTCGGTATGTTCGGGCGAATAAATAAAATCGCAGAAGTAGGCGCCTTCCACATCTCTGGCGAACCCTTTTTCTGTATCGGGAGTGTTATTGTTATTATCGTCTTGTCCCGGAGAATCAGGGGTATTCGGTTGCGTCGATACCGGAGGAGTTTGGTACGGTTTTGAATTTTTACATGCGATAACAGTAAACAGAGATATGAATATGAATGGAATAAAAACAGATAAACTAATTTGCCGCACCATAATAATATATTTGGTTATATAAATAATTTATTTGGTGCAAAATAATAAAAAATAAGAGTTGTTTTCTGTAAATAATAGACATTTTTCTATTATTTCGATTGAAATAATAGTGTACAGTATTGATAATTAATGATTTATTTTGTATTAAAAAGTTGTTTGAATTGTGGCGACATATGCAAGGATAACCGGTATTTGTGAATGGGAAAGAATTGGATTGACAGCCGGTTCAGGAGGCCATAAATCGATGTTCCGTTAATATACAATCGAATCTCTGGGAAAGCAGAATCCTGGTAATAACAAGTATTCCGGTAGGAAAACGACATTATAGATCATGGCATAAAGAGGATGCATCTCATTTCAGGAATGTTATAATTCCTGAAAGATTAGGTATTTGCAGTAAATCTTGCCGAAAAGTTTGCTTCTCGGGAAAAGGAGGTTCCGGGATATATTATGCGCTCTCTTTTTCGTTTGCAGGAGGAACGGCCATATAACGTTTGATCGTTCTTTTCGGGGTTTTCGGAAAAGGTTCCGGTGCTATTTTGATTGCGGAGATCCGTTCGAATTTTGCCAGCATGGAATTTAACGTTTTCAGGTTATCTTCCATAATTGTCGGAATTTTGTCGGGATCGAGGTGTATTTGTTCGGCAGTATCGTAATCGGGATAGACCCAGGCTTCTAAGCGTGTTCCGTTCTGTACTACGATACATTCGGCCACCAATGGCATATTGCCTAATTTCGATTCGATTGCTTCCGGATAGATATTTTCCCCGCTCGGTCCCAATAGCATGGTTTTACTGCGCCCTTTGATGTAGATATTACCCTCTTTGTCGATCATGCCTAAGTCGCCTGTTTTTAACCAACCGTCTTCCGTAAAGGTATTTCGGGTAGCTTCTTCGTCTTTATAATAACCTATCATTACATTTTCGCCCCGTACCTGTATTTCGCCTATTTCATCGTTTTCGTGTTCTTTGCTGATTCGTACTTCCATGATTCCGGGAAGCACTTTCCCTACTGAGGTAGGAACGAACTCCGAATGATGGATATACGAAATCAGAGGAGCGCATTCGGTCATTCCGTATCCGACGAGGAAGGGAAGCCCCGTTTTATGGAAAAAGGCCTCTATTTCCGGATTGAAAGCGGCTCCGCCGACGATAATATCTTCGGTTTTCCCTCCGAACGCCTTGTACATCTTGCGGCCGATCATCCGATAAAGCATTTTCCCGATTATCGGTAGTCTCAATGCAAATGCAAAATATTTGTTCTCCAATAAAGGCACGATTTTTATCTTATATATTTTCTCCATGACTAACGGGACGAAGAACAGCAGGGTAGGTTTAACTTTTCGGCATGCCTCTATGACAATATTCGGAGACGGAATTTTTCCTAAAAAAGTGATTTTTGCACCGGCTACCAGTTGTACCAATAAATTGAAAGCGGTAGCGTAGGTATGTGCCAGAGGCAAAACACATAATGAGCTGGTGAGTTTGACTCCCAGCTTCGCGTAATTGTTGATTCCGAACATGGTATTCCCTGCCAGATTGTTGGCAGACAACATGACACCCTTAGTGAGTGAGGTCGTTCCGGAGGTATAGCTTATCATGGCTAATTCCGAATTGTCGCGGTCGATATATTTGATGTTTTGGGCAGAGAATCCGTTGGGATATTTTCTTCGCATCAGTGCGTTAACGGAAGCTACGACGCGTTTTAATTCACCTCCCTGGCGTTGCTCCAGTACGGTCATATCTTCCAGAGAGATGATTCCTTTGATATTGGGAATGTCCCGGAGATTTAATTTTTTGTAAATGCTGACGTCACAGAATAAAAGTAAAGAATCGGAATGATTCAGGACATGGGTGATATCGTTATGATTGAACTCTTCCAGGACGGGAACGATAACGGCTCCATAGGTAACTGTCGCCATAAATACGATAGCCCATGACGAGCTGTTTTTGCCGGAAAGGGCGATTTTGTCGCCGGGACGGATTTTTAACTTTTCGTATAAGGCATGCAATCTTGCTATTTTTGTTGCCATCTCCCCGTAACTTTTTTCTATCCCGGTCAGGTAATCGTATAAAGCAGGTTTGTCCCAATTCTCCTTAAAGCTATTTTCAAACAGTTTGATAAAATTTTCCTTTATCATGCGATTCTTTGTTTCGTTAGTATATAAAACGATTAGGAATATTAAAGATAATTATTTTTTGGATATGAGCAAATTTGTTCCCTATATCTGCCTTTTTTAACCGTGTTTGGAAAAAGTTTTTCCTTTCGGCTTCCGGTGGATTGTTGTTTTTTTATTTTGTCCGACGACTACGGGGAAAGGATTTTCCCGAATAATCGTTTCCGGAATAAAAACACAAAAGACAGGGGATTAGCCTGTCTTTTGTAAAAAATATGAAATAATGTTTTTTTAATCTCTTCGGGCAAAACCTAAATAGTAAATCAAGGTCGCCAATGCAGACAATGCCGAAACCAAATAGGTGCGGGCTGCCCACGTGAGCGCTTCTTTGGCTTGCGATAACTGTACATTGCCGAGAGTTCCCGATTGTTTTAACCATGCCAGGGCCCTGTGAGAGGCATCGTATTCTACCGGCAGGGTGATTAAACTGAATACCAAAATGGAGGCGAACATGATAATACCTATCCAGAATAGGGCAGGGAATGTAGAAAGGGTAAAAATCCCTATCAACAATACGATTTGCGCCCACATGGAAGAAAATTGTACGATGGGAACCAAAGCCGACCGCATTTTCAGCGGAGCATATGCTTTTGCATGTTGTACGGCATGTCCGCATTCATGCGCAGCCACTGCTGCTGCCGATATGGAGTTGCTGTTGTATACCGACTCGCTGAGATTTACGGTTTTGGTGGCCGGATTGTAATGGTCGGTCAAATGCCCTTCCGTACTGGTTACCTTTACATCGGTAATACCGTTGTCGCGCAGCATCTTTTCGGCAATGTCGCGTCCCGTCATGTAATTCGGGGCGGGAACCTGTGAATATTTTTTAAAAACGGATTGTAATCTCGCTTGTACGATAAAACCGGCAATGGCTATCGCAATAATTAAAAAAATACCTTCGTTGAATAACATATACTTTTCTGGTTTGGTTTCTTAAATTCGATTCGTAAAAATTATAAATTCTCTTTTAGCCTGAAAACAGGCAAGTTTTTATATAACGTTCTTTATTTTGTTTTCGTCTTTGGAAATGAAATTTTTTTGCATCGGAATATTCCGGTTTTTCGGTAATATCGGTTTATTTCCGGTAAGTATAAAAAGCATCGGCCTGTTGAACCGGCATAATTTCCACATCGTTTATATTAACGTGTTCGGGTAAAGTTACGAGCCATTCCACTACCGATGCTATATCTGCTCCGGTAAGCGGCTTAACCCCTTTATAAACATTGTCGGCGCGTTGCTGATCGCCATGGAACCGGACAACGGAGAATTCCGTTTCGACCATTCCCGGGCGGATTTGCGATACTTTGATACCCGAACTGAGCATGTCGATACGCATTCCTTTCGACAAAGCATTCATAGCATGTTTGGATGCACAATATACGGTCCCGTTTTCGTAAACTTCCGTGCCGGCGATAGAACCCATATTGATAATGTGCCCTTTCCCTTGTTTTATCATTAAAGGAGCTACACATCGGGTCATATACAAAACTCCTTTTATATTGGTATCTATCATGCGTTCCCAGTCATCGGTATCGCCGTCCTGTATGTGTTCGAGGCCGGCAGCCAATCCTGCATTGTTGAATAATACCGTTATTTCGGAAAATTCTTCGGGGATGGACGCTATCGCTTTGCAACACTCCTCTTTTACACGTACGTCGAAACAGAGAGCGAGTACTTTTACGGGATAGGCAGCGCATATTTCTTGTTTTACCTGTTCCAGTTTTTCTGCACGGCGGCCTGTAATGATAATGTTGTAACCTAATTTTGCGAGGGTGTGTGCAGTCGCTTCTCCGATACCGGAAGTAGCTCCTGTTATCAATGCGGTTTTATTCATGGCGTTGTAATTTTAATATTTTTATTTTGAAATTTCGATTCCTATATTTTTCAAAAATAGTGAAAAGTAAATCTATTTGAAAGAAAATTATCTGTCGGAAATTGTCGGTCTGTATTCGATATTGTCCCATACGTCCGAGAAATAGAAATACGGAAAAAACGAGGTATTCCGGAAAGGAGGATTTTTGTATTGAAAATCCGAAAGATGATGAAATGTTGTCTGAAAATGTATTGTTGAGCGGACAAAAAAACAATAGAATGTTTAAGTGTTTGATAAATAAATTTATGCAATGATTGTACGGATGACGTAATAGGTCATCATGCCGGAACAGATTAATTTGAGTCCTGTCCCGGCAAGGAAAGCGGCGAAAGAGCCCATCGCTACTTTGAAAGCCTTTTTGTTGTCATTGCTGTTTTGAGATATCTCGCCCAGAAAGGCTCCGAGGAACGGACCTATGATAATACCCCACGGAGGGAAAAAGAACATCCCGAGAATCAGTCCGACGGTTGCCCCTATGGTTGCCTTGCGCGACCCTCCGAAACGTTGCGTCATCCATACCGGAAGATAGTAGTCGAGCAGAGTGACGACAAGGGTTAAAGCACTCCATAAAATCAGAAATTCAGGAGAATATTGGGCATATCCTGTCCAGTGAATCAGAAAAATTCCCAGCAGGTTGGCAGGAGGCCCCGGTAATACCGGAAGAAGGCATCCCAATAAACCTATCAGGCAGCATAATATTGCCGATACGGTTAAGAAAATATCCATTGTCCGTTGTGTTATAATCCTGTTTCAAATATATAATGTTTTTTTGATCCGTATATATTTTATGGTATTCGGGAGATGTTCGCAATAGGAAAACTTAAGTGCTAAAGAAGGATTATCCATGGTTTTGGGGATAAAAAATATATCTTTGTATCCATGCCGAAGATAAATACACCATTTTTTATTGCGTCGCGGCTTTCTGCTGAAAAGTCCACTCCGAAAAACAAAGTGATGGTCAATATTGCGACGTTGAGCGTTACGGTGAGTATTGCCGTGATGATTGTCGCGATTGCCGTTATCGTAGGCTTTAAGAAAGAGATTGCAGCCAAGGTGGTGGGTTTTTCATCCCATATACAGATTGTGAATTTAGACAATAATAACTCTTATGAAACGGTCCCGGTTTCGGCAGACCAGCCTTTTTTAGCTCCGCTTCGCGAATTGTCCGGAGTGGTCTCCGTAAATGAATATGCTGTCAAGGCGGGAGTGATGCGCCATAATGATGCGATACAGGGGGTCGTACTCAAAGGGGTGAGTAGTGGGTTCGATTGGGCTTTTTTTAAAGAAAATCTTGTGACAGGCAGCGTGCCCCTTATTGTAGATAGCGTTAAAACCAAAGAGGTTTTGATCTCTTCTTCCTTAGCTTCGTTGATGCAGTTGCAGCCGGGAGATAAATTCGAGATGATGTTTATCGAAGAGCCTCCCCGCCGCGACCGTTATACCGTAAGCGGAATATACGAAACATCCCTCGCCGAATTCGATAAAATCATGGTGATTGCCGATATAAGGAACATACAACGCCTGAACAGGTGGGATACTGCTTTCGTTACCGGTTTCGATATTATGATAGAAGATTTCGATGAGTTGGAAAAGGTGAAGGAAGAGGTAGAAAATATCGTTTTTGAATTGCAGAGTCCGGAACAACCTTTAATGGTAGTGGATGTGAAGGAACGGAATGAAGCGATTTTCGACTGGCTTTCGTTACAGGACTTGAATGTAGTGATTATCATTGCGATTATGATATTCGTTTCCGGGTTTAATATGATTGCCATGGTATTGATTCTGTTGATGGAAAAGACTTCGTTGATCGGTATTTTGAAAACGTTGGGGATGCCGGATTCCCAGCTTCAGAAATTGTTTTTATACAGGGCTTCTTATATCACGATAAAAGGGGTTGTTTTGGGGAATATCGTGGGGATAGGGCTTTGCCTGCTGCAACATTATACCGGCTTGGTCAAATTGTCCGAAGCGGGCTATTTCCTGACGGAAGTACCGGTTTATATAAATTGGTTCTATATTGTGCTGCTCGATGTAGGTGCGTTTGCAGCGATTCTGCTGTTGCAGGCACTTCCTACTCTTATTATTGCACGCATATCGGCCGATAAGAATATAAAATACAGTTGATTTATGGAAGAGCTGCATAAAGAGAAAGAGACTATCAGCGGAATGTTCGATTCGATTGCCGGTCATTATGATTTTCTGAATCATTTTTTATCGGCTGGTATCGACCGGAGTTGGCGGAAGAAATTGGTAGAGAGAAGCTATCGCCTTTCCCCTTCGTCCATTCTGGATGTAGCGACCGGAACGGGAGATTTGGCGATTGCTCTGGCGAAGAAAAATCGTTCTGCAAAGATATGGGGCGCCGACTTTTCGAAAGAGATGTTGGCTATCGGACGGCAGAAAGTGTCGAAAGCAGGATTGGAAGGCCGAATCGTTATGGAACAGCAGGATGCGTTGGATATGCCTTATGATGACGGTTCTTTCGATGTCGTTACGGTAGCTTTCGGTGTCCGTAATTTTCAGGATTTGGAGAAAGGGTTGAACGAGATGCACCGGGTGCTCCGGAAAGGAGGGACGCTTTATGTGCTGGAACTTTCCATGCCTCGTAATCCGATGATGGCATGGGCCTATAAGTTTTATTTTACCCGTCTGCTCCCTTTTATCGGCCGGCTCACATCCAAAAGTGAATTCGCCTATTCCTATCTTCCTCGATCCGTAATGCAGTTTCCTTCCGGGGAGCGTTTCCTTGCCGTTTTGCGTAAAGTAGGGTATGCGGATTGTTCCGCCTCACCCCTTACCGGAGGTATCGCAACATTGTATGAAGCCCGAAAATAATTATCGGGAAATCCGGTAAAGGTGGTCGGCTTTCTGGCGTATTTTATTGCCTAACATTAACGGGTAATCGGGATTATCTTTAAAAAATAGTTCTACGGCCTGTAATGCTTCCGGGGAAGTGTGTCCGGAAAGTAAGGCTCCTGCCCAGTTTCTCGGGAAAAAAATATCGCCTGTTTCCTGGATTTCTTGCATTTCATCCAATCCAGGGCGGATATATGCCAATGCCTCTTTTTGCCGTAACCGGTGGTTCAGGTAACTCAAAGCCGATATCGCCCATGGTTCCGTCCTACGGTTTTCTGCTTGCAATAAGTTGTTGAAAAGGGTGTCTCGAACCGCCTTATCGGGTGATACGGCCTGTGAAATGAAAGCATACTCTTTCTGCCGGTCAGGATTGGAGATGCGTTTTTTCTGCTTTTCTATGATAACATCGGCTTTATCCGGTATTCTGACGGCTAATTCATAAGAGAGTTTCATCAAATCGGATTCACTTAGAGGGCAAGCGGTGAATTGTTGCGGATTTTCCCATATTTCGTACATCCGGTTTATCGCTTCCGGAGAGTCGGCTACTCCTATCAGTGTTTTGAATGCCATGGTACGGCGGGAATTTTCGATGTCGTTCGTGCTTATCTCCCAAAGCAGGTTTTCCATATCCGTATTGGCTCCTTTTCTTGCAAGAAACAGTTTATAACACTCCTCCGTATATTTCATGGCCTGGGAGAACAGGATAGGATTTTGTTCCTGGGGAAGATAATTCAACATAGCCTGCATAAAAACGGTTCCGGGAATAAGCCCTTCCAGCAGGTTTTCATGCAGATTAATCAAAATAGCTCCCCGCTCTTCTTCTTGCCGGAAAGAGATAAGGTTGTTCAGGCAATAACGAATAGTAGCGGAATCCATTTTGAACAGTCCGTAACCGGTTCCTTTCGAATTGGGAATTATTATTTGTGTTCCGGCAGGCAACGGTACGGATGTTTCTTGTTTGTCCAACCATATCTCGCCCGGATGCCGTTCCCCGTTTTTGTCGATGGCAGTGAAAGTGATGAACTGAGGCCATAATAACCCGTTCCGGTACGGATCTTCCTGCACAAAGGTCAAGTGTCCGTTTGTTATGCAGGTCGTAATGGTAGGTCGCCCTTTTTTATTTACCCAGACATCGCTCCAATGGATAATATCGGCGGAAGTTTGTTTGTCCAATATTTGTATCAGCTCTTCCCAGGTAGCGTTTCCGTATGCGTATTGATTCAGGTATTTTTGGATTCCTTCTCTGAAGGCTTCTTCTCCGATTATCCGGACAAGCATATCCATCACTACCGGAGATTTGGTATAAACGATATTTCCGTATACCAGCCCGGCATTTTTCAGGTTATCCAATTCCTGTTTTATCGGAGTCGTCCCGGAAGTCCGTTCTTCTTGGTAGGCCGAAGGAATATTGCTGAACATAAAGGTCAGGGCATGGTTCATATTCGGATACATCGGGGACACGATACGGGCGGCGAAATAGTTGGCGAATACTTCTTTGGTCCATACGTCATTGAACCATTTCATCGTAACATAATCGCCGAACCACATGTGAGCGGTTTCGTGCGCTATCAGGCGGCACCGTTCCATATAGTCGTTGATAGTGGCGTTCTTGTCGAGGAACATACGTTTGTCGGCATAGAGGGTTGCTCCTGTATGTTCCATCCCGCCGTATTGGAATCCGGGAAGGATAATCAGGTCGTATTTGGCAAAAGGATATGGAATGCCGGTATATTCTTCCAACCAATCCAAGGAGTGGAACACTTCATTCAATATTTCCGGACATTGTGCTATTTTATAAGGATCGGTCTCCCGGTGATAGAGAGTTATCGAACGTCCGTTCCGTTCTTCGGGAACGGCAGCCAGCTTACCTGCTACGAAAGAAAAAAGATAAGTGCTCAACGGTTCTGTCTCTTTGAAAGAGATTTTTTTCCTTGCTCCGTTTCCCAAAATATCTTCGTTTTGTTCGGGGCTGTTGGCGATTGCTTTCCATGCGGCCGGTATTTCCAAAGTCAGGATAAATTTCGATTTCATATCCGGTTGATCGAAGCAAGGAAACAACGTGCGGGCCCTGTCCGGAACGAGCAACGTATATAAAAATTCATCCTGGCGGTTCAGGGATTGGTCGGGAGCCGTAAAAGAGATGTCTATGCGGTTTTCTCCTTTCCGTAGAGATGAAGCCGGAATGACGATATGTTCGTTTTCGAATTTGTATTCGACGGAATTACCGCTGACCGTAACATTCGATATATAGCGTGCTTCCTGTTTGAAATCCAGAATTACAGGCGTTTGTCCTTTCAGAGATAAATTTAATTGTAAACTGCCTGTTACGGGGGTTGCCTTATTTTCGGGAATTATGAAATTCAAGCGGTAAGTTACGTCGGAATAGTTTTGCATCCGGTATGAGGCGAGTTCCTGGCTTACTCCTGCTTCCCGCAGCTCCGTTTTCGGGCGGGATAAAGAGTTGCATGAAATGAACAACAGGCAGAAACAGAGCCATAATATTTTGTTATGAGAAAACATATGCAGGTTTTTATTCATTATTTTTTACAAAATTAAAAAAAACGGAAAACTTATGTATTGTTATTTCTCTGATTATCGGAGAAGTCTTTTTGACAAAATAAAGATAGGAAGGAATATACCGGTCAGGTGTGAAACCGTAAAAAATGACGGATGAATCCGGAAAGACGAATGAAAACAATAAAAAATCATGCAATCTGCTTTGCATGATTTTTCTTTAAATGGTTATGTATTTGAATTTCGTGCTATTGAGCTGTTATTTTACCAATTTACAACGGTAAGAAGCCTTGTAATTGCCTTTGGATAATTTGGTGAGTTTGGATTTGATAAGCGTTTTACGAAGCGGGCTCAACCGGTCCACGAACATTTTGCCGTCTAAATGGTCGTATTCGTGTTGTATGATACGGGCGGCCGTACCTTCGTACTCTTCGTCATGCTCCGTAAAATTTTCGTCCATGTAACGGATTTTTATTTTGGAAGGACGCATCACGTCTTCACGTATGCCCGGAAGGCTAAGGCAACCTTCGTTGAAGGGTACCTCTTCTCCGGAACGTTCGTATATACGGGCATTGATGAATATTTTCCTGAAATCTTTCAGTTCCGGTTCATCGTCTTCGGCGAACGGGGAAGCATCGATGACGAACAAGCGTATGGATTTGCCTATCTGCGGGGCGGCGAGCCCTACGCCGTCGCTGTCGTACATCGTTTCGAACATATCTTCGCACAACTCTTTCAATCCGGGGTAGTCGGCAGGAATATCCTCGGCCTCTTTGCGGAGAACGCCTGAACCGTAAATATAAATCGGGTATATCATGGTTAAAATTTTTTATTGCAAAATTAAAAATATTTCTGTTCCTGCGGAAACAGCCTGTCGTAGAATTACGGGAAAACCCGGTTGCCTTTATGTCGGGCAAGCGGGAAGTACCGTTATCGGTTTCGGCTGTCGAGATAAGATTGCAGTATTAAGGCTGCGCTTACCTTGTCCACCAATTTTTTGTCGCGGCGGTCGCTTTTCTTTACGCCTCCTGTAATCATCGACTGCAATGCTATCTTGGATGTAAAACGTTCGTCGTGATAAATTATTTCTTTGTCGGGGAACTCTTTCTTCAACCGTTTTACGAACGGTTCGATATAACGGAAAGATTCCGAATATTCGCCGTTCATCTGAAGCGGGAGCCCGATAACGATTTTATCGACTTCGTTTTGTGCCGTATATTCTTTTAAAAATTGCATCAGAGCGGGAGTGTCGACGGTCGTCAAACCTCCCGCGATAATTTGCAGGGGATCCGTAACGGCGATGCCTGTCCTTTTTTTCCCGTAATCGAT
>DVIX01000080.1 GCA_018710935.1 Candidatus Avirikenella pullistercoris
GGGGCTACCGATGTAACCGGATTCGGGCTATTAGGGCACTTGTTAAAAATGGCGCAGGCTTCCGATGTATCGGTACAGGTAGAAGGCTCCGCCCTGCCATTGCTTCCGCAGGTTGCCGAACTGATAGACGAAGGATGTATTCCCGGGGCGGCTTTTCGTAATATGGAATTTGTAAAAAACCACTGCCTTTTCGCAACCGGTTACCAAGTAAACCGAAAAATCGCAGCATTGGATGCCCAAACTTCCGGAGGTTTGTTGATATCCGTCCCCGAAGAAAAGGCGGAACGGTTGCTCTCTCAACTGAAAGACAAAACATACCCTGATGCCGCAATTATCGGAGAAGTATTTTCCAAACGCTCGAAATACATATATTTCAGATAATTCCCCTTTCCTAACAAATCGTTAAAGCATAACGATTATTCAATCGACCCGGAAATCACTCTGAAAGATAACGGTATTCCGCCTTAAAGCCGGACCGTATCTTTTTTCAATAAACGCAATAACCTTTTAATGCAATAAACCGATGCCGCAATAGCCAATATTCCTCCGACATATCCTATTTCCGAAAATGACAAATAAGTGCATACGGCTCCTCCGAACAAGGCTCCGCAACCGATTCCCATATTATAGATACCGGAAAAGACAGACATGGCAATAGCGGTGGTGTCTTTTGAGGTATGCTTGATTATCTCGGCCTGAAACACCACATTGAATGCCGTTATGAACATTCCCCAGCAAACACAGAGAAGGATAACCGTATAATGGTTGAGGGACGATACATACAATAACATCAGGGAAACGGCAACTCCTACGGTTACGGTCCCTATAAACTTATAAGGGAACCGGTCATAATAACGGGAAAACAGAATACTTCCGAGTATCCCCGATGCACCGAAAGCAACCAGGGTAAACGTAATCCAACTCTCCTTCAATCCGGCTACCTGTTCCAAAAACGGCTCTATATAGCTATAACCCGTATAATGGGCGGTAGCCATTACGAGAGCAAGGAAATAGATACCGATCAATATGCGATTTTTCAAAAGGACCGGCAACCTGCGCAAAGAAAAAGTATTACGGCTCGGCACTTTCGGAAAAACTGCCGTCAGATATACAAATATGATAAAAGCAGCAATAGCGATGGAAAGGAAAGCCATCCGCCAGCCTATATGCAATCCGATAATACGTCCTAACGGCAATCCCACAATCATAGCGATCGAAGTTCCCGTTACAATCATACTCAATGCCAGAGAGCGGTGTTCTTCCGGAACGATACGCACCGCAAGCGGAGAAGCTATCGACCAAAAAACAGCATGAGAACAAGCCACTCCGATACGGGAAGCCATCAAAAATGCATATCCGGTAGAAACGGCAGAAAGAACATGGCTTATTATAAACAATGCCAGCGTACAGAGCAATAATTTACGATACTCCATTTTATAAACGAGCAACATCAACGGCAAAGATAACAACATAACTACCCATGCATAAACGGAAATCAACATCCCAGCACGCGCTTCGCTGATTTCCAGATCGCTCGCTATATCGGTCAGCAAACCGATAGGCATAAACTCCGATGTATTGAATACAAACGCTGAAAACGTCAATCCGACAAGAGGAAGCCATTGTTTCAATGACATATTACTACCCATACCGCACACATTTACATCACATTCCACTATAATTTCCCGATTCTTCGCTGCATGTTCCGAATTTTGCTCCGCAAAGGTATAAATTAATCCGAAAAACGAAACTCCTCTTGTCTCCCATTATCGGAAAAAATATAATATACCGATGCTTCAAATTATTCACTCCGAAATATCACAAAACACCACTGTTTATCTATCCCGGATAAATTCCGTCATTCAGGAAACACAAAACGGGAGAGGGGGATTTAAAGTCGAAACAACTCTCTAAAATGGAATATTCGGAAATGACCTCATGGGAAAACAAGAAAAAGGGGCATGACCCTTATTTTTAAACTACACTCCAAAAGTTAAACAAAAGACTTTTGGAGTGTAGTTCATTTTGGGTTAGCCCCTTTATTTTTTAAAAATTATTTTTCTATCAAAAATTTTTCTCCGACAATCACTTTCAATGCTTTCGGTATGACGTGAAATTCAAAAGGCGAATATCCCAAAGCCTCTCCGTCTATCTCGATAGGACTTTCCGGCTCACACTCTATACGAACCGTCTCTCCCCGGGCAAACATGGAACGCGGCACATTATATATATTCCCGTTATAAAGAGATTTGATATGCAGGAACACATTAAAGTTATTCATCTTCTTTATCATGGTAATATCGAGTAAACCGTCGTCCGCCACAGCATGAGGGATTTGCTGCATCCCTCCTCCGTTATATTTACCGATACCGATAGCTCCGGTAAATACCTTTTCGGAAAGCACCTCTTTCCCATCCACCCACATTCTGAAATAACGCGAACGGTAGGAAAACACGGACAATCCCATAGAAAAGACATACAACAACTTATTATATACGCCCCGTTCCTTCAAACGGTTATAACGGCGATTCACCACTGCATCGAATCCCACACCCGCCACATTCGCCATATAACGCACCTGATGAACGAAAGACTCGTAATAAGAGATACGCCCTACGTCCTGCAAAAAAGTTTTTTCATCGGCAATAGCCTTAATCGCTTCCGTATATTTCCGGGGAATACCGAACATACGTATCCAGTCATTTCCCGTTCCTACCGCTATCACCGATAAAATTACATCGGTGGTCGAGCACTTTTTCTGTATGAAAAGTCCGTTTACTACCTCATGCAACGTACCGTCCCCTCCCACAACGATAATTTTGCGATAATCTTTATTCACTGCCTCCACAGCCAATTCGGTCGCATGATACTTTTTTTCGGTGAATACGGCATCGAACGCAATATTCGTATCGCGCAACAACTTACTGATTATCGGCCAATCTTTCAATCCCCTGCCGCTTCCGGCAACAGGATTGACTATGGCAAACCATCTGTCCTGAGGGTTCCACATAATACCGAAAACGACACCGTTATTTCAACGGTGCATTCTTGATCGTTTCAACAAGGAATTCGTAGAATTTTCCTACAGACTCAATATTCACCTTTTCATCCGGAGAATGAGGGTATTTCAAAGTCGGCCCGAAGGATATCATATCTAAATTCGGATAAGTACCGCCTAAGATACCGCACTCCAATCCGGCATGTATCGCCATTATCGCCGGTACTTTGCCGTAAAGCTCCTGATAAACCTTCTGCATGGTTTTCAATATCGGAGAATTAAGATTCGGTTTCCACCCGCTATAACCGCCTTTTGTCGATACCGTGGCTCCGGCCAACGTAAATATAGCCGTAATCTGCTCCGTCAGACTATCCTTAGCACTATCCACAGAACTTCTTACCAAAATTACAACTTCGATAACATCCTCTTTCGTTACCACCACACCCAGATTGCTGCTGGTTTCCACCAAGCCTTTCATACTGTCGCTCATCCGCGCCACACCGTTAGGACAGGCATATATTACATTTACAAGGCGTGCAGCCGTATTACGGTCTATAATCGTACTTGCATCCGCCATTTTTTCTGCAACGAACGAAAGTCCTTCGTCCACTTCCGAAAATTCGCTCTTATACATCTTTTCATATGCCTCTACCGATGTCTCGAACTCAACGCTCTTATCGGCAGGAACAACCACCGTAGCGGATGCTTCACGCGGAATGGCATTCCGCATATTTCCTCCGTTAACCTCAACGATAGAAACCCCTAAATTCTGAAGGGCATGATACAAGAAACGGAACATCAACTTATTCGAATTGGCACGTTGTAAAATAATCTCCAATCCGGAATGTCCCCCTTTCAATCCCGATACATGTATTCCATAAGTCACTCCGCCGGGGGCTGCTTCCCGTTTATAAGGCAATGTCGCTACAACATCGAGACCACCTGCACATCCTACATACAATTCGCCTTCTTCTTCCGAATCGAGATTCAACAAAATATCGCCTTTCAACACCCCGGGTTTCAATGCGAAAGCTCCATCCATCCCGGATTCTTCATTAATCGTAAAAAGAGCTTCCAGCGGACCATGCGGAATCGTATCGTCTTCCATTACGGCCAAAGCAGCAGCTTCTCCCATTCCATTATCCGCACCTAAAGTCGTACCGTCGGCAGTAACCCACTCGCCGTCTATATAAGCGGCTATCGGGTCTTTTTCAAAATCGAACTGCTTATCGGAATTTTTTTGCGGAACCATATCCATATGTCCCTGCATAATAATTCCTTTCCTATTTTCCATTCCCGGAGTAGCCGGTTTTCGCAGGATAACATTACCTGCCTCGTCTACGATACATTCAATATTATGTTCTTTCGCAAAAGAAACGATATATTCTCTGATTTTTTCTTCATGTCCGGAGGGATGGGGCAAACTGCATATTTTTGAAAAATGCTTCCAAACCAGCTCCGGTTTTAAACTTAATAAATTGTTGTTCATCTCTCGAAAATTTTTAAATTTGCATGCAAGTTACATTATTATTTCGAGATTTAGAAATCCAAAAGCGTATATTTATCCACATTTTTTAATCATTATAAGGCAATCATGATTCCCTTGCGGAAAGCCAAATACAATCGTTTTTTCTTTGAGAATTTACGCATCTCCTTAGTTTCCATAGCTGGTAATAAATTAAGGGCTTCCCTTACCATTACCATCATCGCTATCGGAATCATGTCTTTAGTCGGAATTATTACCGCTACCGAAGCAATTAAAAGCTCCATTATGAATTCATTCGCTTCAATGGGCGCAGGTTCTTTCACTATCTCGGTAAATACATGGGCTTCTTCTCAGGACACAAAAAAATCACGACGGAATTTTCAAATCACTTACGAACAAGCCCAGCGATTCAAAAAAGCCTTTTCAAAAAAAGCGAATGTCTCATTAAGCATATCTCCTAGCAGTGTCGCAATCGTCAAATACGAATCCAATAAGACCAATCCGAATGTCCGACTAGAAGGAATAGACGAGAACACATTGAATAACAAAGCATTGGAATTAGCGGAAGGAAGAAACTTTTCAGCCGGAGAAATCAATCTGAATGCACCTGTCGCTATTATCGGAATGGATATACAAAATACCCTTTTCGGACAATCCTCTGCTCTCGAGAAAAACATCAGTATCGGAGGGAAAAATTTTAAAGTCATCGGCATACTCAAAAGCAAAGGCGCTTCTATGGGGATGAGCAACGACAGAGTGGTTTATATTCCCGTTTCAACAGCAACTGCGAATTTTTCAATTCCTTCCCCGAATTACACAATTACGGTACGCCCGAACGACAACAACCCCGATATTATAAGCGAAGCGGAAATAACCTTTCGAATCATCCGGAATCTACGGCCTGCCGACAGTAACGATTTTACCATTACTCAAAGCGATATGCTTGCAAACCAGCTTATCTCCAATATCTCCACCGTCGTACTGGCCGCCTATATCATCGGATTGATTACCATATTGGGAGCCTCTGTCGGCTTAATGAATATTATGTTGGTATCGGTCAATGAAAAAACCAAAGAAATCGGTACCCGGATGGCTTTAGGAGCCAAAGCGAGCGTCATCAAACAACAATTTTTATTGGAATCCGTCATCATCAGCCAAATAGGCGGATTAATCGGTATCGTATTAGGTATCGTTATGGGAAATGCCGTTTCCCTAATTACGGGCAGTCCTTTCATTATTCCATGGAACTGGATCGGCATCGGAGTCGCTTTATGTTTGGCTGTAGGCATCCTTTCCGGATATCTTCCTGCCGTAAAAGCCTCCAAATTGGATCCTATCGAAGCGCTCCGTTACGAATAGAAAAAAACAAGCGCTCATTATCAACATATTACAAAATTATTTTAAAATAATTCATCTTCCGATTTTGTAAGCCCGAAAATTGTTTATACTTTTACACCCGCAAAAAGGGAAAAACATTCCTCGAATTGCTCTTGATTCAGTAGCTCAGCAGGTAGAGCACAACACTTTTAATGTTGGGGTCCTGGGTTCGAGCCCCAGCTGGATCACTTAAACAAACGGAATAGAAAAATAAATCTACAATATGTTAATAATATTGTAGATTTTTTAATTTTATCAGGACATTAACAGGCATAATTTCTTTTCACTATTCTGATTATACAAAATTAAATCAAAAAGCCCCTTACAACTTAGCGTTTTCTGAAATTATTACTACTTTTGCCCGAGAAAGTAAAATTTATCGATCATGGAGCAAACAGAAATAAAAGAGATTATCGACCTTATTAAACGCGAGGTTGTTCCAGCTATCGGATGCACCGAACCGATAGCCGTAGCTTTATGCGCCGCACGTGCAACAGAACTTCTCGGACAACAACCCGAAAGTCTAAATGTGCAACTCAGTGCCAATATACTCAAAAATGCCATGGGAGTAGGAATTCCGGGAACAGGGATGATAGGGCTGCCGATAGCCATAGCACTCGGTTCATTGATAGGCAAATCGGAATATGGGCTGCAAGTACTCAAAGAATGCTCGAACGAAGCCGTAACGTACGGCAAAGCTATGATCGATGAAGGACTCATTAAAATATCGCTCAAAGATAACATTACCGAAAAACTTTATATAGAGATTCGTGCAGAAGCTGCAGGACATACGGCAACGGCCATAATCGCCGCCATGCACACCAATTTTGTTTATTTGGAACATGACGGTAAAGTTATACTCGACAAACGTACTGCTTCGGCATCCCAGGAAGACTGCAGCCATGACGTTAAACTCTCTATGCGTAAAGTTTTCGAATTCGCTACCACCGCTCCGTTAGACGATATCCGGTTTATCCTCGAAAGTGCACGCCTTAACAAAGCTGCTGCAGAAGAATCGTTCAAAGGTAATTTCGGGCATGGACTCGGTAAAGTCATGCGCGGCAGCCTCGAACTCGATATTATGGGCGACAGCGTACTTGCACAAATGTTATCCTATACATCGGCTGCTTGCGACGCCCGGATGGGTGGAGCTATGGTTCCGGTTATGAGTAATTCCGGAAGCGGTAATCAGGGGATAGCAGCAACTCTACCTGTCGTCGTTTTCGCAGAAAAAAGGGGTAAAAGCGAAGAAGAACTCATCAGAGCATTAACCCTCAGCCATTTGACCGCCATATACATCAAACAGAGCCTCGGACGCCTCTCCGCCTTGTGCGGCTGTGTCGTCGCCTCTACCGGTTCGAGTTGCGGAATAACCCTGCTCATGGGCGGCAATTACGAACAAATTACATTCGCTGTCAAAAACATGATCGCTAACCTGACAGGAATGATCTGCGACGGAGCCAAACCCAGTTGTGCCATGAAACTCAGCAGCGGAGTCTCGACCTCCCTTATGTCGGCCATGCTCGCAATGGAAGGAAAATGCGTATCTTCCGTAGAAGGAATTATCGACGATGATGTAGACCTCTGCATACGTAACCTTACGCTTATCGGCACCAAAGGCATGGAAAATACCGACCGGCTCGTACTCGATATTATGACAAGCAAATAAAAAATCCGATACTTCTTATAAAACAAATACCCATAAAATATGTCAACATATTTTATGGGTATATAAATATCTACCGCCCTTTCTCCGCATATCTCAAACTATTTATTCCCTTGTTCAACTTTTCGTACCAGCCCGATAGCTTCTTTCCCCGTCATACTCTCAACGAGTAATTCAATCATAACGAAATGTTTGAAACTTTTCTCAATCTCTTGTAACCGCCCTTCCTGCTGAGAAGGAGAATATTTCTCCGCCAATATCTCCATTGCCTTTCGTTTCTCTTTATCATCCGTCAATATACGGGCTTTTCCGAACACAATAACACTCCTAAAATAGGTCGTATATTCCTCCGGAACAACATTATCCTGCTCTATCACACAAAACGAAACCTTTTCATTTCTTATAATCGCCTCTATTTTATGCCCGGTTTTAGCACTATGAAAATAGAGTTTGCCATCACAATAGACATAACTAAGAGGAACCGCATACGGATAACCGTTATCCCCCATTACAGCCAACACACCTGAAGTCATTCTTTCAAGAATCGAAACACTCTTTTCCTCCGGCAATAATTGCTTTCGTCGGCGCATTTCCCTAAACATACAATAATATTATTAAACCTTAATTCCGCAACACTTTGATTTAACTTTATTTATAAGTTCCTGAGCAACAAAAAGTTGCTCAGGATTTTGCCGTGTCAGATTTTTCACTTATCTTAGTGTTGCAAATCAAAACAAGCGTAAATCGTAACAAGACATGGCAAAGGTACAAATAAAATCTGAGAAACTCAAACCTTTTGGAGGATTTTTTTCAATCATGGAGAAATT
>DVIX01000081.1 GCA_018710935.1 Candidatus Avirikenella pullistercoris
AAATAATGGAGAAAGGCATCTTTGGGATGTCCGATATTGATAAAAGCTGCATTCAGCCCCGACATGGTCTTCCGAACTTTTCCTAAATAGATATCCCCTACACTATACCCGCTAATATGCTCCTCTTTATGAAGTTCAACAAGTTGTCCCCCCTCCAGCAGAGCTATATTAATCAGGTCTTCCGAAACATGAATAATAAGTTCTTTGTTAACCATTATGTTATTCTTTCTATTCCCTGTAACATTATCGCTTCTGTTACGGGATATTTCCATAAACCGTTCCATTCTCCAGTTCCTGTAAAAAAGGAAACAAGAAACGGTTATAAATCAAATATCTCCGACACACCCTTGAATCGGGCCGTGCCAGATATTTTTACATTTTAAAAAACCTAAAGACCTTACTCATTACAGATTATCGGTTCTTTAGGTTTCAATCATAAGTTAGACTACTTTTTCTTTTTATGTCTGTCTTTTCTTAGACGTTTTTTCCTTTTGTGAGTAGCCATTTTATGTCTTTTTCTTTTTTTTCCGCTTGGCATGGCTTTAAATTTTATAATTGTTAATAAAATAAACTATTTCTTTATATTCTTAACTTGCGATGCAAAACTTTTAGAAGGCTTAAAAGCAGGAATATTGTGTTCCGGGATAGTGATGGTAATATTTTTTGAAATGTTTCTTGCAACTTTCTGAGCCCGTTTTTTTATGATGAAAGAACCGAAGCCTCTCAAATAAACGTTATTATGATTGGTCAAAGAGGTTTTAATGTTCTCCATAAAAGACTCTACAATCTGTTGTACCTGTGCTTTCTCTACACCTGTGCTTTTTGCAATCTCATTAACAATATCAGCCTTAGTCATAATGTTTATATTAAAAAAATTACACAATTATCTTACTTCAATCGAGTTGCAAAGATATATTTATTTTTTAGAAATAAATAAATTTCTTTGCCTTTTTATTATTTTCTTTCAATTAATGCTCTGACAAAGGTAATATTTATTTATTTGTTTTCCAATATTTTGCACTGTCGTGTTTCCCAACCTTACGACTAAGGATGTCAAAGAACGATATAAAAAGAGTTATACATTCAATTTTTCGCCTTCCGTTTTCGCAACGATTGCCGCCACAGCACAATCCCCCCATACATTAGTAGCCGTACGAGCCATATCGGGCAAGAAATTCACGGACATAATCAATCCTATTCCGTCTAAGGGTAATCCCACCGCCGACAATATAACCGTCATCATCACGAAGCCGGCCATCGGAATTCCCGCCGCACCCACTGCAGCCAATAAAGAGGTAAGCACTACGATAATCTGCTGCAACATTGTCAATTCCACTCCGTAAGCCTGTGCCAGGAAGATTACCGACACACATTCAAAAAGCGCAGTCCCGTTCATATTGATAGTGGCCCCCAAAGGAAGCACGAAACTGGTTATCTTATTGGATATACCCGATTTATTCTCCACTGCATCCATCGACAAAGGAAGCGTTGCACTGGAAGAAGCAGTGGAAAAAGCCGTCAAAAGCGGTAACGACATATTCTTCATATGCCGGTACGGTTTCACCCCGAAAGACTTCAGCAACAAAGGAATTATCACGAAAAAATGAATCAAAATTCCGGCAAAAACCGTTACCAGAAACAATAACAAACTGGAAACCAACGCTCCTACATCTCCCTGCCGGGCAACCTGCTCTACCGTTATACCTAAAATTCCTATCGGAGTAAGCTTAATGATAGCACTCGTAAGTTTCATCATTACGTGGAACACCGCTGAAAAGAAATCCAATATTTTCTTACTCTGCTCATGCCCTATCTTCGTGGTAAACAATCCGAAAAGGATAGCAAAAACAATAATCTGCAACATATTGTCTTCCACAAAAGCTTTTGTAATATTGGAAGGAATGGCATCCATCAATATTTCGCCCACATTCTGCTGTTCCGCCACCAGATTCTCTACAACCACTTCATTGGCAGAAGGATCGGCCAATAAATTGACTCCTATTCCCGGTTTAATAATATTGACCAAAAACAATCCCAATACAATCGCCACTACCGTCGTCCCTAAAAACAGGCCGATCGTTTTTCCTCCGATACGTCCCAAATTAGAGGCCGACCCCATTCCGGCAACTCCTGTTATAATGGAACTCAGAATAAGAGGACCGATCACCATTTTCAGGATATTCAAAAAAGCCGCTCCTACCCAACCGGAAACAGCTACAAACCCGGATAACTCTTCGGGATAAGACGCCGCAACTTTTCCTAAAATACCGCCCAACAAAAGTGCCGCAAGCATTAGAAAAGGGAGAAGCCTGGTAATTTTACTAACTTTCATGATTTTTTATCAAGGTTTAAATCAACAATTTTACTAATTTCAAATCTTCAGGCGTCGTTATCTTAATATTCAAACGCTCCCCCAAGGTAAGATGTATCGGCACTCCTATACTCTCCACTACCGAAGCATCATCCGTAAAAGATTCCTTATACGGGCAACCATACGCTTTTTTCAAAATTTCCGCATCGAATATCTGTGGAGTCTGCACCTGCCGGTAACGCTCGCGAGGCACTATCCGGCTGCTTTCCCCATCAATCTCCCGAAGCGAATCCGTCACTTCAACTACCGGTATTACCGCACCGTATTCCGTGACTTCTTTTATACACCGCAAAATCAGGTTTTCCGAAACCAACGGACGCACTCCGTCATGCACCGCAATCCATTTACAGCCCGGTTCAACTATTTCCAATCCTTTTTTCACCGATTCGAAACGGGTAGAACCTCCTGCCACAATCCGGCAAGATACCTGAAAACAATACTCCTCACACAAAGAACGCCAACACGCTATCTCCTTCTCCGGCAATACGACAATAATATCGGCCTCCCTCAACACAAAAGCAAAACGCTCTATCGTATGCATCAAAACCGGACGTCCTCCGAGCAATAAAAACTGCTTGGGAATATCGCTTCCCATACGGGTTCCGCTTCCTCCCGCCACAATAATTACAGAAACATCGGTCCCCGGCTTCATGCTCATTTTACAATACCGTTACCCAACCGAATTTATCCGGTTCTTCTCCATGCTGTATCGCAAGCAACCGTTTATACAATTTCATGCTCCAAGGTCCCGGCTTTTCACCGTAATCATATACCTTGTTATTATCCGGATCATGAATCGTACTAATCGGCGTAATCACGGCAGCCGTTCCACACGCCCCCGCTTCTTCGAAAGTGGCCAGTTCTTCTACCGGAATATGACGGCGTTCGACTGCCAATCCCATATCTTCCGCCAAAGTACAAAGGCTCTTGTTCGTAATGGAAGGCAATACCGATGAAGACGCAGGAGTAATGTATTTCCCGTCTTTTATGCCGAAGAAATTGGCTGCCCCACACTCATCGATATATTTATTCTCTTTCGGATCAAGATAAAACACGCTATCGTATCCTTGCTCATGCCCTATTTCCGCCGGAGTAAGGCTCGCCGCATAGTTACCCCCTACTTTTACATGTCCCGTTCCATGAGGGGCAGCACGGTCATGCTTCCTATCGATAACCGCTTTCATCGTAGCTCCTTCTTTTTTGAAATAAGGGCCTACCGGGGTAACGAACACAATAAATTCGTATTCCGATGCCGGTTTTACACCGACCTGCGCACCCAACCCGATCAGCAAAGGACGAATATAAAGGGATGCCCCGCTATCGAAAGGCGGAATATATTCTTCATTCAACTGAACCGCTTTAACCACCGCTTCACAGAACATCTCTACGGACGGTTCCGCCATTTTCAGATATTGCGCCGAACTCAACAATCGTTTGGCATTCTCTTCCATTCTG